>CAZQLB010000013.1:0-3463 GCA_964593915.1 uncultured Pseudobdellovibrionaceae bacterium | reverse complement strand
CGCTAAAGCCATCAAAGGATCAGGAACGCCGCACTAAAGAAATTGAAAAAACGATTGCGCGCCTATCCGAAGAAAAGAAGAAATTGGAACAAGAAATGGCCGCACCTGGATTTTATACATCCGGATTAGACACATCGGATATCCAGAAAAAATATACAAAAATTATGGCGGATCTTGAAGAATCAGAAGGCAAGTGGCTAAAAATACAGGAAGAGTCCTAATATCGTGCCAGATATAATAAAAACAGATGTTTTGATTGTGGGCGCGGGGGCGGCTGGCCTGATGTGTGCGGGAATAGCGGCCACGCGCGGACGATCTGTTATCGTTGCTGAACATACGGACCGGATTGCGGAAAAGATTCGTATTTCTGGCGGCGGGCGATGTAATTTTACAAATATTCACACATCTCCTGATAAATATTTATCTAATAATCCGCATTTTTGTGTTTCTGCGTTAAAACGATTTTCGGCGCAGGATTTTATAAAAATGGTGGAAGAACGCCGTATTCCCTATCATGAAAAAACATTAGGACAGTTGTTTTGCGACCATTCTGCAACCGATATCATCGATATGCTTGTCGATCTATGCAGCTCATCGCACGTCGATATCCGCACAAAAACCACGATTCACACATTATCCAAAAATACGGATGGAACATTTATCGCCCGCACAACAACAGGTGACATCACAGCAGAATCGATTGTCATTGCAACCGGGGGACTTTCTATCCCCAAAATTGGTGCCACACCATTTGGATATGAAATTGCCAAACAATTTGGGATTCCCATCATTCCGCCGCGTGCAGGACTCGTTCCCCTGACGTTTGATCAAGATGTTCTTGCAAAGACAAAAGATCTAAGCGGTATCTCAATTGATCCCGTACAGGCTGGCAGCATATCTGGAAAAACCTTTACGGAAAGCATGCTTTTTACCCATCGGGGTATCAGCGGCCCGGCTATCTTGCAAATCTCATCCTATTGGAACCCTGGCGAAAATATTTTTATAAATATGTCTCCGGATACAGATATATTCATGTGGCTCAAGGATCAAAAACAACAGCATCCCAAATCCATGATGGCAACCATTCTGTCCTATAAACTGTCCAAACGTCTTGCACAAAGTATAATAAGTGAATTTGATCCTGTTCCGGATCGGCTTGCTGATTTTTCAGATTCTCTCCTTCATCAAATCGCCGATCGGGTCAATAAATGGACGATAAGGCCATCAGGATCAGAAGGATATCGCACAGCCGAAGTGACCTTAGGCGGCGTGGATACCCACCATATCTCATCCAAAACATTTGAGACAAAAGACGTAAAAGGCCTTTATTTTATTGGCGAAGTCCTAGACGTGACGGGACATTTAGGGGGATATAATTTCCAGTGGGCGTGGTCATCCGGATGGTGCGCCGGACAATTTGTTTAAGCCCCCTCTCTCTTTTGACTGATCACTTTACACCAGCTGCATTTTCTATTTTAAAGTTAGTCTGGTGATAACTTATCCCTTGATATATGATATAATGTATGAAACATCTCTTTGTATTCCCCGTTTATCTTCCGCCCGACATACCGCCCGTAATCTGAGATCAAGGGTCTTCCCTTCACAGTTTTGATATCCAAACATGCCGCTCATCAATCGTCGCCAAAGCCTGCTTTAACCAAGCACAGTCGGCGGTTTCCATCATGGGCAGTGCATTTTCAAAATCGTGATGATCTTTATCATCCAGGCGATTGCTCTTAAATAACAAGACAATGGCTGGATTGAGTACGTTGAAACCTGAAGTCGTAGGAATCATGGTACGGTTAGCTAACATACGGATGCTTGGGTTGCGGCGAAACCACCATTCATCTTTTTCGCGCTCAATCATGAGCATCTCTAGCTCTTTTCCGCCTTTCATGCCAATAGCATTATGGGCGGGCAACTCTAAAAACTCATCAGCAAGCCATGGTCTGGGTACACGGTTAATATATGTCTGCCATTCCCAATCAAAAAACTGGCGGCGAAAATCCTTCTGGTCATCTCTCCAAATCACAATGTCTACATCAGAATGGACACGTGTCTCTTTCCCGATCAACCCATCTATCGCCCAGCCACCACCAAAACACCATGGTTTATCATAGCCCTTCATAAGAATTTGGTTTTCTATTAAGGGCTGCAGACATTGCATTATTTCACAATGCCCCACAACTCAGGAAACTCCGTCGTACCCATATCTCCAAGACAAAAATGTCCGTGGGTGGGGAAGCAGTGCAGCTTGGCTTTAGGAAACGCTGCCAGAATCTTATCTTTGGTCTCGGCCACACCGTCTACATCCTCGTTATCGGCATAGAAGACGTGAATTTCAGCAACCCGATCCTGAATCTGAGTATCGAGTTCGAAACGAAGAAAATCACCCATCTCGCGACGGGGGTCAAACCATGGTGCTACCAACGCCAGCTTAGCAAGATGAATTGAAGGATTTTCCGAGAGCCATTTTAAGATAAACCCGCAACCCGCGCTGTGCCCAACCACCACAGAACTATCAGAAAGCGATGCATGCTGCCAAACATTCTTCCACGCTTCATAATCAGGTTTGTAGGGGGTAGGCATTTCTAAACACTGGCAGATCATCCCAGCCCGCAAGAACTTCTGTTGCAACCATGGCAACCAGTGCGCATTAGATGGCGAAGGGAAATTCAGCTGAAAATATTCTTCTTCGCCGGGAACTCCGTGCAAAATGTAAGCAGTATTCATATTAAGATTCCTTTTGCTTTAATCTCATGCGCCGCCAAAAAGCCATGACGACAAATCCCCAATTCATAAGGACGAGAGATGCAGGATGTAACCATGTTGTTGGGGTAAAGTTTTCTAATACAATCATAGCCAAAACAAACTTTGTTCCGCTAAGCATATACGTTTGTAAAAGTTCTTCATGCGGTTTATGCCAACTTTTACGAAAGGTTGGATAGAATGCCAATGCATTAATAAATGTGATGATTAGCATCGCGTAAATTGGTTCTTTTGTAATTAACCAAGCTGGAATTGCCCAAAGACCTGCAATAAAACAATACCAATCCATACGCGTGATTGATTTTTCACCGTAATGCCAGCACAAGAAGCAGGTTAAAATACATGCACATCCGGTAACCCCTGTTACCCATGCACCAGTCCCAGCGCCATCAGTGATCTGTCCTGCAAAAGCAATTGTGTTAGAGCAGCCCCAAATAAACCACGAAAAAATATGAGGTTTTGTCTTACCAAGAAAAACGGATCGGACATAAGGAATATATTGATACAAAACAATCGCAACAGATATCGATGCGAGTATCTGCGTGAAGCCGAGTGGAAGAAAAGAAGGAATCATATTTTGTACCTTTCAGACTTAAAATATACAAAAATTACATAAAATATGATAGTCCCTCTAAAATCGCCAACGGCTGGGTCTCAATGCCGATGATGTCGACCATCTCGCGCAGTTTCATAT
>CAZQLB010000012.1:0-18347 GCA_964593915.1 uncultured Pseudobdellovibrionaceae bacterium | reverse complement strand
GGTGCGAAAACATCGGCCTGGCCCTCATCCGGGACGATATAGCCCCAAAAAGCGCAAAGCCAGATGTATGGATCAACCTGGCCCAAACACCATCTGGATATCAGATTATTTGAATGAATGAGCCGCAGAAACCGCCTTGCGTTTCGCCCGTGCAACAACAAGCTGCGCATACAGGGCATCAGCCGTCTGGTCATCCAGTGGCGTTTCAAGCCGTGCCTCAATCCCATCAATTTCAGCATCAATCACACCGGAATTGAGCTGTAAGACATCAATCGCAGTATCCGCCAAAATCGTGCAAGATGATCCTTTGACATTGGCAAAACCGCCGCTGATAAAATAATGGACCGTCTGTGTTTCAGAAACAATTTTGACAACCCCCGGTTTCAAAGATGAAATGATAGGCATGTGACCGCCCATCACACCAAATTCCCCTTCTGTCCCCGGCATTGTGATATCCCGCACAGCCAGATTCATAATCTCGGCATCTGGTGTAACCAATCGAAAATTAAATGTCGCAGCCATCATTTCCTCTATCTCCCTACACAATAGGCGAAGTCATCTTCATAAGTGGACAACCATACCATCACATAACCGATGATCTATACGATAAACGTCTTCAACCGGATGTTCCTGATAGGTCAATCCACACAAATCACACCGAGCAGCTCCATTTGCCCGGGACCATTCTTCATCTATACTCTGGTGAAGTTGCGAAAACAATCGCAACTTCATGTCGGCATCTATCCTCTGCCTCCAGAAAGACATTACCTTACGCCGCTTCCAGCGCTAATTTCTTCCCTTTTTCGATGACTTGATCAATGGTGCCGACCATATAGAAAGCGGCCTCTGGCAAATGGTCCAATTCCCCATTCACAATCATTTTAAAACCGTTAATGGTATCTGGTAACTGAACAAAGACACCCGGCGATCCGGTAAAGACCTCAGCCACATGGAACGGCTGGGAAAGGAAACGCTGTATCTTACGGGCACGGGAAACAATCAGCTTATCCTCTTCGGACAACTCATCCATACCGAGAATAGCAATAATATCCTGAAGTGATTTATACTGCTGAAGCGTGCGCTGAACTGACGTGGCCACCTCATAATGATCACGACCCACAACGCGTGGATCCAGAGCCCGCGATGTTGAATCGAGCGGATCCACAGCCGGATAAATCCCAAGCTCAGCAATCTGACGCGACAAAACAGTGGTTGCATCAAGGTGGCTAAAGGTTGTTGCAGGTGCGGGGTCCGTCAAGTCATCCGCCGGCACATACACAGCCTGAACCGATGTAATCGATCCCTTATTGGTGGATGTAATCCGTTCTTGCAAAGCGCCCATATCGGTTGCCAGTGTGGGCTGATACCCCACAGCAGAAGGAATACGGCCCAAAAGCGCTGAAACCTCGGCCCCTGCCTGGGTAAAACGGAACACGTTATCCATAAAGAACAGAACATCTTGGTTTTCAACATCACGGAAATATTCCGCCATGGTCAGTCCGGTTAATGCAACCCGGGCACGTGCGCCGGGTGGTTCATTCATCTGGCCATACACCAGGGTCACTTTTGACTCATCCCAGTTACCAGGTTTTACAACACCGGAGTCAATCATTTCGTGATACAGGTCATTCCCCTCACGGGTCCGTTCACCCACACCCGCAAAAACAGACACGCCAGAATGTTCCATCGCGATGTTGTTAATCAACTCTTGGATGGTTACTGTTTTACCAACGCCAGCACCACCGAATAGACCAATTTTACCCCCTTTAAGGTATGGGCACAAAAGGTCAATAACTTTAATCCCTGTCACCAAAATCTCAGCCTCAGCCGACTGATCAACAAATTCAGGGGCGGGACGGTGGATCGGAAAAAATTGTTTGGATGCACAAGGACCCAGCTGGTCAATGGTATTCCCAACCACATCAAAAATGCGCCCTTTTGTTTCAGGACCAACAGGCACCATAATCGCGTTACCAGAATCGTCCACCAAAGCGCCGCGGGTCAATCCATCAGTTGAATCCATGGCAATCGCGCGAACAGTCCCTTCGCCAAGATGCTGCGCCACTTCCAGAACAAGGGTACGCCCCTCAACCGTTGTCGTCAGCGCGTTTAAAATGGCCGGTACATGCCCATCATCAAATTGGACATCCACAACAGGACCTAAAACTTGTGTAATTTTACCTTGTGTCATTTCTTCTACCTTTCAAAAACTAAACCGCTTCCGCGCCTGAAATAATTTCAATAAGCTCTTTTGTAATCGCCGCCTGACGTGCGCGGTTATATGTGATCGAGAGCCGTTTAATCATATCACCCGCGTTCCGCGTTGAATTATCCATCGCCGTCATACGCGCCGCTTGTTCCCCAGCCGCACTATCCAAAAGGGCCCGGAAAATCTGAACCCCAATATTACGGGGGAGCAAATCCGCCAAAATCCCCTCTTCATCTGGCTCATAGGTATAGGGAGCCATCATGGTGCCGGCGGCCGCCGATGTTGTCCCCATCTTTGCGGATGAAAGTTCAAAGGGGATCAACTGGGTTGATATTGGTTTTTGGGTTAATACCGATTTAAATTCATTAAATACAATACGGCACACATCGAATTCACCACGCGCAAATCCCGCGCGTAAAACAGATGAAATCCGGTTTGCATCCGCATAAGAAAGCCGCGCTTTGCCGCCCGCAACCGAAACGGCATCCACAATATAATGACTATAATCACGTTTTAAAGAATCACGTGCCTTACGGCCCACACACAGAATCTTGACGGTTTTTCCGGCCTGTTCCAGCGCACGAATTTCAGCGCGCATAAAACGCAGCAAGTTCGCATTAAACCCGCCGCAAAGACCGCGATCCGACGATATAGCCACCAGCATATGCACCTGATCCGCGCCCGTCCCAGACAAAAGCGGCGATACCGTCGCGCCAGCAGGCAAAGATTCTGCAACACTGGCAATCATATCCCCCATGGCACGAGCATAGGGCTGAGACATTTCGGCCTGTTCCTGCGCACGTTTCAATTTACTTGCCGCCACCATTTTCATGGCGGACGTGATCTTCCGTGTATTTTTCACGGAAGCAATACGATCACGATATTGACGAAGGGATGGCATATTTTATCAGCTCCATATAGCTTTCATACGTTCCTTACGCCGCCTTTTGGGCAGAGGCCAAATAATTCTGGGTAAATGTATCCAGGAAAGATGCCAGTTTCTTTTCGGTATCATCCGTTACTTTTTGTTCCGACCGGATAGAGGCCAAAAGATCCGCCCCGGATGTGCGCAGGGCCGAAAGCAAAACCTGTTCATACGCAGATACCTGCGCTGTAGGAACATTATCCAGATAACCCTTTGTCCCCGCGAAAATCACGGCAACCTGTTCCTCCACCGCCATCGGAGAATATTGCGGCTGTTTCAAAAGCTGGGTCAACCGCGCACCGCGCGCCAGCAGTTTCTGTGTCGTCGCATCTAAATCGGATGAAAACTGCGCAAACGCCTCCATCTCACGGTACTGGGCGAGTTCCAGTTTAATTTTACCAGCAACTTGCTTCATTGCCTTAATCTGGGCTGCCGATCCCACACGGGATACAGACAAACCAACGCTAATCGCGGGTCTGATCCCCTTATAGAACAAGCCCGTTTCAAGGAAAATCTGACCATCCGTGATCGAAATCACGTTTGTTGGAATATACGCGGATACGTCACCTGCCTGGGTTTCAATGATCGGCAACGCTGTCAAAGAACCGCCACCCATTTCATCCGACATTTTCGCCGCACGTTCCAAAAGGCGGGAATGGATATAAAACACATCACCCGGATAAGCTTCGCGGCCTGGCGGACGACGCAGCAAAAGGGACATTTGACGATACGCCACAGCTTGCTTTGTTAAATCATCATAAATGCACAAGGCATGCATGCCGTTATCACGGAAATATTCACCCATGGCGCATCCGGTATAGGGGGCCAAAAACTGCATCGGTGCAGGGTCAGAAGCCGTCGCCGCAACAACAATCGAATATTCCATCGCGCCGTTTTCTTCCAATTCACGAACCAAGCGCGCAACTGTTGATCGTTTTTGACCAATCGCGACATAAATACAGTACAGATGTTTTTTAGGATCAGGATCTTTGTTCATCACCTTTTGGTTAATGATGGTATCCAGGGCCAGGGCTGTCTTCCCCGTTTGGCGATCGCCAATAATCAATTCACGCTGACCACGACCAATAGGAACCAGGGCGTCAATCGCCTTGATCCCTGTTTGCATTGGCTCGCTCACGGATTGGCGGGGAATAACACCCGGTGCCTTTGTCTCAACACGGCGGAATTCTGTGGCCGCAATCGGCCCCTTTCCATCAATGGGGTTCCCCAATGCATCAACCACACGGCCCAAAAGCCCACGGCCCACCGGCACTTCAACAATTTTTCCGGTCCGGCGAACAATATCACCTTCTTTAATGTCACGGTCATTTCCGAAAATAACAGCCCCAACATTATCTGTTTCAAGGTTCAGCGCCATCCCTTTCATCCCGCCTGGGAATTCCAAAAGTTCGCCGGCCTGTGCCTTATCAAGACCATAGACCAGCGCAACGCCATCCCCAACACTCAATACCTGCCCTACTTCGGCAACATCGGCTTGCACCTTAAAATTGGCGATCTGTTTCTCAATGATGGCCGAGATTTCAGAAGCTTTGATATCCATTTTTCAATCGTTCCTTTTTTACGGTTCGTTATAAAATAATTGCCAGAGAACAAGGCCGGATTAAATGACCGACACTTTTAAAACTTGTTTGAGCCGATCCAGTTTAGAAGCAGCCGTATCGTCAATCAACGTTGATCCAATCCGCACACGCATACCGCCCAAAAGTTTGGGCATCACATGTACATTCAAACGCACGTCAGTTCCGGTTTGTCCTGCCGACAAGACTGTTTTCAAATTTTGGGTCTGATCAGACGTCAACGGCTGTGCCACATCCACGTCCACAACCTGTATCCCAGACAAACGATCAATCTCCGCCCGGGCAGCCGAAATAAATTCACCCAGCATAGCCCCGCGGCCATTCGACACAACCGCACGCACAAATCCCGACACAACCGGCGACAATTCCAAATGGGACGTGACATCCGATACAGCACGCAAAGCCTTTTCGGCACGAATTAAACGGGAAGATAAAAGAGTGGTCAGCGCAGGAGATGTTTCAATCGCAGACTGAAGACGGATCAAATCCGAAACCAGCGTAGAGTGTGCCACTTTCTCCGCATCAGCAGCAGAAAGCAAGGCAGTCACATAACGTCGGGCCAAAGTGGTATGCGCGGCGGTCATTTCGGAGTCTTTCGCATCCTTTTTAAAAGGTCATTCAAAGAGTTGCTTTGTCCTATCACATCATAGGGCATGTCGCAAGACCCCCACACCACATGCCCACATTTTTGTTTTCTAGCCCCCAAAAACAGATCTATTTTACAGATTCATATCGTATTTGATATACTTCTATAATCGTCCATTCCCATTGTCCCAGACGATGCGGTAAGGATCCTGCCGATATACCCCATGAAATAATATGAAAAAAAGTTAAGTGAACAACATAAATCACCAATGTATGCCGACCAGTCCAGCGCAAGACAGATGACGCAAGGGGCGAAAATCGGCCTTTGACCGCACGAACCTCTAAACGAGACAGCACATGCAAAACAAGCGCACAGGCAATAATCATGACAGCCATGTGCATGCGATCAAAATGAAACAAATAAAGGGTCGCCGCATAAAACATAACCAGCACAGCGATATAAAGTATCTTTAAATCCGCATGGGTGCCAAATCTTTCTTTTAAAGGTAAAAAAGACTGACCCTCTCCTTTTTCAAAATCCTGATACCACCGGATACGCGCACCATACAGCGCAATCAGCAACCCCAACGTACCATATTCCATCCAAAACAAACTGGGGATCAATGCGATAAAAAGCCCAAACAACGTCAACCAAAAATAGGCACGCGACTGATACATAAACCGCACAACAGAGTCTAATACCAGACGAATAATAACAATACTAAACAGAACGTTTAATGGAAAGACAAACCATCCATATATCATATGCATGACCAATAAAAATATGGCTGAAAAAATAAGATATAAAGAAACATTCCGTGTGTGCGCATATCCAATTAAAAAGAACCATACAGGAACGCTTAATCGGCCCAGAATACGGCACCATTCCGACATATCGCCCCCGATCCCCGATAGAAAAAAGAACCCTATATGATCAATCACCATCAACAAAAGGGCCCATGTTTTCAGCAGATCCAAAGTGGTCACATGAGGGGATGTGCGCAAGTTCATCACAAAAAATCCCTTAAAGAAAAGATTGCGGATCAATATCCACCCGCACATCCACCTGGCGCGGGACAGAACACGACGATAACCAAGCATCAATCACCTTTGGTAAATCAATTTTTCGGCTCGCCTGAATAAGGAAACGATGCCGATATTGCCCCCGCAATCGGTACAAAGGCGCAGGCGCAGGCCCCCACGTTACCAAATGTTCATCCCCTGCCCCCGCATGAGGAGCAGTACGTGCGATATCCTTGACAAACTTTCCGACCAGATCTTCATTTTGCGATGAAATAATAATAGCGGCCAGCCGCGCAAATGGGGGCATAGAAGACAACCGGCGACCTTCGATTTCGGTCGCCATAAACATATCCCGGTCCCCGTTACTCAATGCTTTTATGACCGGATGATCGGGCGCATAGGTTTGTAAATAAACATGCCCTTTCAAATGGGCACGGCCCGCACGGCCTGCCACCTGCTGCAATAACTGGAATGTACGTTCTGCCGCGCGCAGATCCCCGCCCCCAAGCCCCAGATCCGCATCAATCACGCCCACTGTTGTAATATAAGGAAAATGGTGCCCCTTGGCGATTAACTGCGTACCGATAATCACGTCTACTTCTCGATTTTCAATACGGGAAAGAGCCGTGCGCAAATCATCCGCATTTTGTGTCCCGTCACTGGACAGAACCAGCGTACGGGCATCTGGAAAATTCTTTTTCACTTCATCTTCGATCCGTTCAACCCCCGGCCCACAGGGGACCAGCGATTCCGTATCCCCACAAGCAGGACAGGCTTGCGGCGCCGGCATTTTATATCCGCAATGATGGCACATCATGTGCATTGGCCGTTTATGCAGAACCATCCACGACGTACATTTCGGACACATAAATCGATGCCCACAGGTCCGGCACAGCGTCAGCGGCGCATACCCCCGGCGATTCAAAAACAGCAATACCTGTTCTCCTCCAGCCCTGGCCTGCTCCATCGCCTTTAAAAGAGGGGGCGATATAAACGTCCCCTTTTCGGGTCCATCTTGCCGCATATCAATGACATGCATCTGGGGCATCGATGCCGCGCCATACCGTGCCGGAAGAGTCACGTGGCTGTATTTACCCGTTTGCACATTTACAATCGTCTCGGCCGATGGCGTTGCGCTGGCCAATATCACGCCTGCCCCTTCAAACCCAGCGCGCGCAACCGCCATATCACGGGCATGATAAATAACACCATCCTCTTGCTTATACGATGGATCATGTTCTTCATCCACCACGATCAATCCTAAATTTGGATACGGCAACATCAAAGCCGAACGCGCCCCCGCCACAACACGGATATCACCAGACACAATCCCCTGATATGTTTTGCGGCGCTGGGCCGGCGTTAAATGCGAATGCCAAAGGGCGGGAACATCCCCAAACCGTTCTGCGAACCGGGTTGCAAATCCGGATGTCAGGGCAATTTCAGGATGCAGGATTAAAACCTGCCGCTGAAGACGCAAAGCCTCCGCCACCGCTTCAAAATAGACTTCTGTCTTACCGGCGCCCGTCACGCCATCCAATAAAATAGTCTGATATGTACGGCGCGAAACCATATCTCGCAACGTATGCGCCGCCCGTTCTTGCGCGGGGTTCAATGCAACCCCCACATGATCCGGATTCATGTGTTTGCCGCCAATTGGCTTTCCCCCCTTACGCTCCTTTTTTTCACCGGATGATCCGGAACCCACCTTTCCTCCTGGAAAAGCCAATTTCAAAACCGCCCCAGGATCTGATGCCGTATACCCCGCCATAAAATCAATAAAACGACGAAAAGGCGGTAAAAGCGGCGTCCCATCCAGCACGCTGTCAATCGGCTTCATCTTCTCAAGAGGGACCTGGCCCAAACCCGCGCCCCAGACAACCCCCATGACCTGTCGCCGTGCAAGCGGCACGTGAACACACATGCCCGGCCGCAGGGACATCCCGGCCGGCACCAAATAGTCATAAGGACTGCCCATCGCGGAGGGGATCATCACCGCGACTTGCTCACCTTCTGTAAAATAACGTTCTAGATCCATAACTTAACGAAATCTCAAGACCTCTCCTCCTAGAATGGAGGGTAGTTTATCCGTTTTCCCCCTTTTACACCATGGGACAGTTATATCATGCAATTTTTTGTCGACACCGCGAATTTAGACGATATTAAATCCCTTCAGTCCATGGGACTGATCGATGGTGTGACAACAAACCCCTCCCTTGTTTTAAAATCAGGCAAACCGTTTTTAAAATTGATCGAAGATATCTGCGCGGTGGTCCCCGGACCCGTCAGCGCTGAAGTCACCGCCGCCGATACATCCGGCATGCTGGCCGAAGGACGCAAGCTCGCCGGTATTGCGCCAAACGTTATCGTCAAAGTACCCCTTACGCCCGCGGGGCTATCGGCATGCAGACAGCTAAAAGAAGAAAATATTCTATGCAACGTCACGTTATGCTTCACCCCGATGCAGGCCGTATTGGCGGCAAAGGCTGGTGCGGCCTATATCTCCCCTTTTGTCGGACGTCTTGATGACATTGGACAAGATGGAACCGAATTGCTACGGGATATCCGGGATATTTACGACCAGTATCCTGATTTTGAAACACAGATTCTAGCGGCATCTCTGCGCCACCCGGCCCACGTTTTGGCCGCCGCAAAAATCGGCGTCGATGTCGCCACATGTCCCCCCGATATTATACGCAAATTGTTCGACCATCCTTTAACAGAAAAGGGTCTGGCCGCTTTTCAGGCGGACTGGGAAAAAACCGGCCAGTCAATTTTATAAAAAGTCGATTTTATAAAGAGTGAATTTTATAAAAAACAATCTCCGTTTTCCAGATACGACAGCCTGCTCTTATGGCTCTGGTGAATGATCGGATTCCGCGTTGATATAAACAGGACCTATCCCAATACTTCCAGAACGCGCGATAACATCATCCGCCACCTTGATATTATGATCAAAAACATCTTTTAAAACAGATACCTTTTTGATAATTGCACATTCTTTAAAAATCTTTTTCAAGTTCCAGAAAACAGCGGCTCCCCCTATAACGGCAGTCGTCAATCCACTTGCTATGGATAAAGATGCATCAGATAAAAAAGAATCTGATACATCGTTTGCCGCACAAATAACAGGGGTGAATGTACCTACCGACTGACGAGCCTCCAGGTGGTTCTCAGGAAAAATAACAGTCCCATCACCGCGAACAACAATTTTTCCTTCTTGAACAAACCGTTCCACATATGCGGGCGTATTGAGCATCCCTTTTTGATCCAATTGATCTTGAACCCGCGCCCAGCATATTTTTTCAAGCTGGCTATCAGGCGTCATACTAATAGTCCATTCCAGCGCAGTCCCATAAGTAAACTTATAAACCCCGGACAACGCAAGATACCCGCCTAACATAGATGCACTAACCCCAAAAAAATACGTTATACCGCGCCTGGAGTTTAAGTCTCTATCCAAGCTTAATACACCGATACAATGAGACGTGGATATATTAATCCAATTCATCATATCAGGGAAATTATCAACAGGCTCATTCGGCTTAATCCACTGGATCCTTGGAATATCTGCCGGATCCAATGTAAGCGGTCCCGCGTTAAAAATAATCGCATGTCCTTGACCCATATAGTCCCGGACTTCCTTTTCAAACTTCACCAATTTGGGATAATCCAGCGCCGCCCAATCCTCCAGCGGTTTCATCATACCAAAAAAACCGTTCTGCAAACGATCTTTAAGATCAATCGTCTTTTCTTGCGCTCTTGTCACAATATACACACCCTTACCGATTTATTTTTATTCTGATAATTCCATATACTTTATAATTTTAAAGAGCCGGATCCAAGGGATCTATTTCAACAATCGCCGATTTTTTTCCCTGCTCACTTCTCTTGCCCTTTACTCTCTTACCAGGCCCCCTATTTTTATTCATAAAATACTCTTTTTCTTCGGGTGAATGGGGACGAAATCCGCCAGCAATATCATCACCCGCAGAATCCGTATCCCCCCCGTTCACACAGGCAAGAGCCTTGCGGCAAGCACCTTTTTCCAAACGTCTTGTTCGGCGCAGAGCTGCTTTTACAGTCATCATAACCTCTCTATCTATAGTTGCAATATGAAAAGTGATAAAGCACTATGTCAAAATAAAAGACATATGACAATATCAAAATACGCGTAACCCCATAAAATCTATTCAAAACCCCGATATCATTGACGATTTTATGGTCATAGGCTATAAACCCGGGCATGCCTACATCCCCGCTTTACACATTTGATTCCCATTTATCGTCCGAGCAGGATCAAGCTAGCGCCTGGTTTCATGCGCTCCAGGACCGGATTATTGCGCGGTTTGAATCGCTGGAGGATGCATTATCATCCGGCAATACCGCACATCTGCCAGCCGGCCGATTTCATAAAACAACTTGGACCCCAAACAGGCCAGATGGATCCCTGACTGGCACTGGAGATATGGCCCTTATGCATGGCCGTGTTTTTGAAAAAGTGGGCGTCAACGTATCCGTAATGCGAGGAATCTTTACGCCAGAGTTTAGGGCGCAGATTCCCGGTACAGCCGAAAGCGATGGGCATTTTTTTGCGGCTGGCATTTCACTGGTGGCCCATATGCAATCGCCTCTGGTCCCGGCTGTACACATGAACACCCGCATGATTTGCACATCCAAAAGCTGGTTTGGTGGGGGGGCGGATTTAACCCCTATGTTTCCAGATGATCAGGATACAGCCGCGTTTCACACGGCATTCCAATCCTGCTGCGACCGACACGATCCATCTTACTACCCGAAATTCAAAGCATGGGCGGATGAGTATTTCTTTCTGCCCCACCGGAACGAACCCCGCGGCATCGGCGGTATTTTCTATGATTATTTGGATACAGGGAATAAAGACGCGGACTTTGCCTTTACCCGCGATGTGGGTGAAACATTTCTGGCCATTTATCCTCAAATTGTGGCCCAGCACATGAACAAATCATGGACGGATGAACAGCGCGCGCATCAACTCAAACGCCGGGGGCGATACGTGGAATTTAATTTGCTATATGACCGCGGAACGATGTTTGGCCTGAAGACAGGCGGGAATCCAGAAGCTATTTTAATGTCCATGCCCCCGGCCGTCACATGGCCATAACCAGCTTTTTAAGGTTAAAGCTTAATCATTCCGCGCAGCGTGTTGATATCCAGTGAGAAATCCGACCGCACCCACGTTTCTTTTAAATCCGATAAAATACGCCCAACAGCCGGACCCGCCGGAATACCCGCCGCCATAACATCATCGCCAGTCAAGGGAAAGGTGGGTAAATCATCTTCCAATAATGCTGCCTGTAATGCCGGTACACGATCTTGTGGCGCATATAAAAAGGCGGCATTTAAAACGGTTTCTCCCCCCCCTTGTCCAATCCGCACCGCATCCCGGCGCACGGAACGGGGGCTCCAGTCTTCTTCAAATTTAAATTCAAGAATATTTTTTAATTCATTGATTTCATGTGATTTAAACATAATCTTTGACTGATAAATAGCATCCAGATCAAAAGCCAACGCCGCCCATCTGGGCACATCACCCCCCCTTCCCATCTTGCCCTGAAGATCAACAACACGCGACAAAAGAGAAAGATCATTTTTTACATGAATAATATGATCAAATATATTGTTATTTATCATTATATGAGTAACGGAAACCGGATTATAAGACAGCATTAAACGCCGCATCTCCTGGGTCATTCGTTCACGGGACAATCCCAAAATCCCCGCCCGCGCCCGCGCACAGGCCGCCAGCCCATCCGGATCCATATCCCCACGGCCATATTCAGCAGATATCCGAAAGAATCTTAAAATACGTAAATAATCCTCCTGAATTCGGGCATCCGGATTCCCCACAAAACGAATACGACGCATCTGCGCATCAACAATCCCGGTCCCCAGCGGGTCATAAACCTGCCCGGAAAAATCAGAAAGAAGTGTATTACAGGTAAAATCGCGCCTCTGCGCATCAATAATCCAATCATCTGTATACGCAACAACAGCATGCCGCCCATCCGATACAACATCCCGGCGCAAAGTCGTGATTTCATATCCGCGCCCATCCGATACAGCCATCACAGTCCCATGATCAATACCAGTAGGAACAACGCAAAACCCAGCTGCCTGCACACGCTGGATCACAACATCTGGCGGATAGATACAGGCCAAATCGACATCTTTAACCGGCGTCCCCATCACTGCATTGCGCACAGCGCCGCCCACAATCATCACGCTCCGCCCGCCATCACCAGACAGAAGAGTCATTAAACGGGATAAAACAGCATCCGCCCGCCACGGCGGATCCTTTAATATAAAGGAAGGAACGGAGAACAAAGGATCAGCAATCATCCGTAAAAGAATATATCATTCGCCTGCAGATGGCCAGATCACCTGAAACCCCTGGTCTGATTGAAAAACAGAACACCCCTGATCATCGCAAATTTCAGTCCACAGATCAGGGTCAACCATCATCGGATTCACACCATGTTCATCCGATCTTATACCGATTGCCACACAATCCTGATCCTCTAAGTCATCACCGAAAATACGTTCCCCCGCAAAAACCATCTGCGCCCGCGAAGAACACGAAAGAAATACCCGTCCTGAAACAGCCCCAAGCACATGTGCCAACAAATGATATAAAACATAAACCATGATCGCCCGATCGCCCAAAAGACGTACATCCATCCCCTGGCCCAAACCAGATACATCCAAACGCGGAACCATATCCCCCAGCATAAGGTGGACCGTATCCATAACAAACGAAAGATCAGCAGCGCCCGTATCTTGTTCAGGTTTTGGAATAGCAAAACGCAGCGCATTCACATTCCCCGCAGCAAGGCGAAGCGCCCATGCCAGGGAATCAATACGTTTCAAAACAGCCGGATCCTGAACATCAATCCGCAGCATGTCCAAAAGGACACCCATTGCCCCGAGTGAATTACCCACCGCATGCGCAAGTTGATGCGACAAAATGCGTTCAACATCCAACACAACAAGGCGCCGATCATCTGTCGTCGTCATGATACAAACAATCCTGCTGCCTTACATTTCATGGCAGCGTCCGTTCGGTTCCGCGCCCCCATTTTCTGGCACGCATTTCGCAAATGTAATTTGACTGTCACCAATTTTACCCCAATATCATCTGCAATCTCTGCATTGTTCATTCCCCGAACAAGACGTTCCAAAACATCTCGTTCCCTTAAAGTTAAATCCTTTATCCCCTTTATTTCAACCCTTTCTGACAAAATAACGGGTTTTGGGCGATAAAACATCTGATCTGCAGAAAAAGAAGGTTGCAAAGCATTCGATCCCTGGACATAGGGAATAAACTTTTCCCCCCGAATAATCATCTGAATTCCTTCGAGCAAAGCACGTCCAGAAAGGGTTTTAGGGAAATAACCCCAAAAATTCCCACCCAATATACGTTTGGCTTCGTCCTGATCGATCACCCCAGACATAAGAGCAAAGCGCGTAGCTGGATGCTGCTCCGGCATACCCAAAAGGTCATTCAAAGAATGAACACCTGGCATCTGCCAATCCAAAATGGCAATATCATATGCAGACATCGAAAGCTGATCTTGAGCCTGATACAAATCCTGAACCGCCGTGACACGAGCATCGGGTTCGGCACGATTGATATAAGCCAAAAGAGCATCCCGGAATAAGGCATGATCGTCTGCAATCAGAATGTTTGGTTTTTGGGGCTCTAAATGTTTCATTATGTAATAAAAACGATATACTCATGATTGTATACCTCCCCAGTTTATCTCAATCTTTATTACTATTTTCTTAAAGATGCATACTTTTGGTTGTGTTTTTATAACGTATGAACAACAAATAAAAAATAGGAATTATCGTTTAAAAACAATCTATAGTCGTTTGAATTCAGAAAAAGACAGCTGGCGAAAAGACCTGTTTTTAAACCCGCATGGCACGCGTATACAAACGTATATGAAGCGCGAAACGTTTTAAAGAGGGGACGTCGCCGTCCTGTCCCTAAGTTAAGCGACAATATTAAAAATAGATGTATATCTTATCAAAAAGACAATGACGCGGATTTTTGAAAACCCAGGCGATGACGATACGCGATAACCCCCTCCATAACCCGTTGGACATATAATCTGGTTTCCGTATAGGGAATACGTTCAACAAAGGCCCGTTCCGAAATCACCCCCGAACGGGGATCACCATAAGCCAACAGCCATTCGTCTACCCGGCGCGGACCGGCGTTATAGGCCGCCGCCGCCAAGGCAACAGACCCACCAAAACGTTTCAAAAGCGACCCCATATAAGCCTTCCCCAATTCCAAATTATGGGATGGCCGGTCCGTCAACCAATCAACGTGATGGGATATATCTTGGCGTTTTGCAACATCGGCTGCGGTCCCGGGCATTAACTGCATCAATCCGCGCGCACCAGAGGGAGAAATGACCCCCGGGTCAAAGGCACTTTCCTGACGAATAATCGCCAAAACAACGGAAAGATCCACATTAGGAGCCGCGCGTATAAAAGACGGGATCGGATACCCGGATGCGCCAAAATCAATCCCTTCCTTTGCGGCCTGACGGGTAAGGCGTACAATTTCCGGATATATCTTAAGACGCTCGGCTAAATCAAAGACCAACTGAATATTGATGCGTTCCCTGTCTTCCCCCTCCTTCTGGCCCTCAACGATATCATCGGATAACGCCCGCAGAAAAAGTACCGCATCGTCACGGCGCCCCTGATCGACCAGGATCTCAGCCGCTTGAACACGGGTATTTTGATCAAATAAATCACGTTCTTGTGTTGTAACAAGTGGAACAAAATCATCTTTAACGTCGGCTGCATCGCCTGTTTTGATTGTTATTTTCTCTTGGGCCAACTGCCCATAATAAACGTACGAAAAACGAGCAGCCATTTTATACCAAGCCTGTGCGACATCTGGATACCCCAATGCATCACTCGAAAGACCCGCATAATATCCCGCACGCGAACGCGTATAAATTGATTTTGATTGTTTATAGAGCGTTTCAAAATGCTGAAACGCACGGCCCGGTTGGCGCAAATGATCAAAGGCAACATATCCTTGAAGCCATAAAAACTGCTCTCGTTTATCCGCATCATCATATACGACGGCACCCGCAACACGATAAGCATCGGCAAAACGATTCTGATCCAGCAGGCGGTAAACCAATGCCTGATGTTCATTTGCGAACGGACGCAATCCTTTTTGATCTGCCATTTTCTGGGGGACTTTTTGAAAGAGATCAAGCCACATTTCTGTTGATCCATGCAAACGATAAGCCCGCATGACATCTGCCCAAATCCCTGGATTGCTCCGCCATTCTTTGCCTAAAACCCCCAGCGAAAACCGTGAAAGATCTTCGCGGTTAGACGCCGAACGGATCTTTCTCCAAAGAGAGACCGCTTGAACATCCGCCCCCCCCAAAAGACGTGCCAGGTCCAGAGCCTTTTCATCCTGATCCGTATCCATCAAATAATCGATACGATTGCGAGCCGAAAAGGGAAATAGACTTTTTTTATACTCACGCAAAAAATTTCCCTGATCATCTACTCCTAAATAGGCATCACTATACCATGACCGAATGGCTGCCGCGGCGCTTTGATCTCGCCCAATTTGATGCAAGGCCGACACATATGCGCGCATTCCTTTCCCGGTAACAGGCTCTGCCCCCTCATAAAAGGCAAGAATCTCACGAGGTGGTAAATTTTCCGGCATAATGCGCTCGGCCATTGTCCTAATTTTTCGTGCAAGAGGCCAGTTCGGATAACGCACTAAAAAATCTTTATATCTTGGAAAAGAGGCCGCGTTCTCCTCATTCTGCAGGGCACGCCATTCCGAAAGCGCCGACCGTAATGTATCAGCATATCCCACTGATATGCCAAAGGATAAAACAGCAAGCACACCCAAAAATAGAAATAAGACAACGCGCATCTGTTTTCCTGTTTTTTCCCTTAAAGCATGGAGAATATAATAAATCATACTCTATATCAAAGGCACTAAACACGCTTATTCTATAAATATAAAGAAGAAAAAACATATTTGACAGGTTTTTTTATGTGTTTTTTTTATTTAAAGAAGGCTATATAGTCTCTCAGATTAGGAAAAAGATCGTAATAGAAATATATAAAAAACCTTTCTAATAAAAAAGGCGAAGGATACCAAAAACGAATATGGCGACCGCCCCGCGCAAAAAACCAATTCTATCTGTGAACGTGACGATTGCCGAAAATCGCCGCGCGCGGTTCGATTACGCAGTTGAAGAAACAATCGAAGCCGGTATTGTCCTTTCCGGAACCGAACTCAAATCCCTACGTCTTGGACAATGCTCGCTTTCCGAATCACATGCGGGCCCTAAATTTGGAGAGCTTTACGTTTTCGGTATGCATATTCCCGAATATCAAGCAGCGGGGAAACACCTGCAACACACCCCGCGCGCGGACCGTAAACTGCTTCTCCACAAACGTGAAATTTCCCGCCTGATGGGGTCATTACAGCGCGATGGATATACCCTTGTCCCATTAAAACTTTATTTTAATGACAAGGGCCGGGCAAAGGTTCTGCTGGGACTCGGTAAAGGAAAGAAAAATTACGACAAGCGCGAAAGCATTAAAACACGTGACTGGAACCGTCAAAAGGCAAAGGTTATGAAAGAACGGGGATAATTCAGAATAAATCAACTATTTCAAGAACTGGACATTAAAGAGAAGAGTCGAGATTCAAAACCCCTTCACGAAGATCGATTAAACTAACATTAGCAATAGGATATCTTTTTTCTTTGTAAACAGTCTTATATCCGACAGTAATCCGAAATGCTTTTGAAACACCTTCATATGAAACAGAGGGAGAATCATTGTTAAAATCGTAAAAACGAACAGATGAATCTGTAAAAGCAACAAGTAAAACTCTTGAACGATTACTTTGATCTCCCCCTATATCGCGCACGGCAGCGTTATATGTTCTTCTCAAAAAAGAAGACAACTTGTCACGTTCATCAGAAGTAAGATTTTTAGCAGACTCTTGTCGAAGTAAAAACTGACGTACATCTGAAAACTTCATTTCATCTTTTTCCTGTAAAAAACATATAATAAGTTTAAATATCAAAAATCATCTATAATTCCATAAACTTTCTAACATAAAGAACAAGAAGTACACAAGATAAAGATATGAAAAAATAAAGCTCAACTCATCTTTCTATCTTTAAATGGATTATGAATAATCAGAAAGAGCGTAACCGCGGCAAATCGACCGGTGAAACAGCATGCAGCGGAACAAAATCAATCAACCCTGTTGATGGAGTCCAGCGTGTATCCCCCTGCCGCAGCGCGAACCGGATGACTTGATGTGTTCCCCCAGCCTGAACCACAGGCCAAAAACCACGCCCGTTCCGCACGTGATCCTCAAACGATTTTTCAAATGCTTGGACACCCTTTTCCGTATCGATAAAAGATGCAATATCCATTATTGAAAGTGATGTTCCCATTTTTATCTCCTATTTCTTGTTGTTTTATAAAACAAATTGTATTTTTCCCCGAAAAAGACAGGGCAACCCATCAATAAACCATATGGTTTACCGCCTCATCTAAAAAATAAGTATTTGAATTAGGCCGATTTTTTGGCCCGAGAGGGTGTCTGGGCATCTGTCCCTGATGTTTCAGTATCCGGCGAATCTTCCGTAACCGTTCCAACCAGCATTTGATCCGCAACCATACCCGCATTGGCCCGAATACGCCCTTCGATCGCTTGAGCCATAGCGGAATTATCCCGCAGAAATGTTTTAGCGTTATCGCGCCCTTGACCAATACGTTGCCCATCGTATGAAAACCAGGCCCCTGACTTTTCAACAATATTACCTTGGACCCCCAAGTCAATAATTTCGCCCATTTTTGATATTCCTTCACCATACATGATATCAAAATCAACTTGGCGGAATGGCGGGGCCATTTTATTTTTAACAACCTTCACACG
>CAZQLB010000011.1:11134-18672 GCA_964593915.1 uncultured Pseudobdellovibrionaceae bacterium | reverse complement strand
CGGCGGCGGCGGCGATGTGGCTGTCTTGATTAACCACATGCGTAAATAATAAAAACCCCCTTATACCAGGGGGTTTTCAATATGCATATCTTTATATTCCCGAAAAAATTTATAGCGGCTTGGTAAATGGTTATACAGACCCAAGCGGTTGTTTCATGGATGGTCCTGCCATGACCATTTCTGGTTCGGGCTTTTTCTGTGGATCATGCGCAATATAATCCATGTTATATGTCTTGGCGGTTGTTGTCATTTTCTGGGTACGTTCCTCCGGCGAGGTCGGCACCAGATCATAAGACACCTTACCTTTATTCGTCACAAAAGATCCATCATCATTCCGCCGGGCGGCAATCATCAGCGTGCCAGACGGTTCATGCTCCAATCGGTGGATCTGCCCGTCTGTTAATCCGGCTGCTTTTAAATCTGATTGCGCTGTTCTGATATAGGCGGGATCTCGCATTAAATCCACGCGGGTATTCAGCAGATATTCATTCCACCCGACATTTTGCGATGCTGGAATAACCGCCCCGTTATCCAGTTTTTGGTTATCGCGGGATAATAGTTGCTGGATATTCACCCCTGTCCCTTGCTGGGTAGCCAAATGCATAACGCTATCTACCATCGGCAGCCCTTTGAAAAAATCACCGATAACGGGTAATCCTCCAAGATCTGTCATCAATGGTTTAATGCCCATCATCCCATCCATCATCCCTGTCTTTGCAAGATCCAAGATACTGCGTTTATCCCCTGTAATACCATGATGTTTAAACAGGTCCAGGAATGTATCAGGGGTCCCCTTTTGATTAACGATATCCAAATATCCTTTAAGCGATACCGAATCAGTCATACTCAAAACTCTTGACGGATCCTCTTTAATCGCCGCACGTATTTTATCTGTTAATCCCGGATTGGCGTTCATATACCCCAGTAACAGTTCATTTTTGGGATCCGCCAAAACGCTGTCAAGCCGTGCATTCGCCTGATCCGCCGTCAGGGTGGATGTATCTGGTGCGGGCATACTGCCTCCTCCTCCTGCCGCAGGGGCAGCTGCCGGGGTTGATGACCTTTGAGCGGCAGAAGATGGCCGGTGCGGTGTTACCGCTGCGCGTGATGGCTGAGCAGAAGAAGCGGCCAAGGGGGCAGAAGATGACGGTTTTACACTTGGGGTACCACCTTTAAATTTCTCAATATAGGAGTTCAGCGTCCCGTCATGCCGGGCGGCCCGAAACCCGTTCCATTCTTTTCCGATTTGGGTGGAATCATTTTTAACGGTTTCGGCTAGTTTGTGCGCAAAGGCTGGATCCGTATCCATACGAGCCGCTAAGGCATCAAGAGTCTCGGAATATTCACGATCGTTTGTATACGCATCCACCATAAATTGTGTTACACGCGGATCTGTTTTCATCAGTTTCTCAATAACGGCCCAGTCATTCTTCACCGATGGGTTTTGGATCAACCCTTCTGCGTGATTTCCCGCGTCCTGGAATCCATTTAGGTTTACCTTTTTTGAGTCTATAAGACCAGGACTCAAATCAAGATCAAGATCAAGCTGCGCTAGCACTTTTGCGGATTCCTTGGATACCGTATTTTTGCTTTGATCCATAATTATCTGCGCGCGCTTCTCTGGCGAAGCACTTGAATACATAAAAAGATCATACCAATTTGCCATTTTAACACCCTTTTTTTATATTTTTTTATCGCTGCGGACCAGCAATCGCTGGGCCGTTATTTGAACCGGCTGCCCGCCGGCATCAATCTGAACCATAATCACATGCTGGGCCGGCAAAAGAAACGGCACCATCTGATCTTCAATCTTTTGGCCAAAGGGAATGACTTCGCCCCGGACGGTCACAAATGATAATTGACGCACATCATCATCATATTCCGCCCACCAGATCGGTACCTCAATCGGCTTTTCATAGACCAGCAACACGCGGCCATCAGAAAGCCCCACCAAATCAGGTGACATATAACTATGAATGGCCGGCAAAACAGGCCGCTCCAGCCCAAAAGGACCAATCCCATCCTGCAACACGGATCCAATATCCCGCAGCACAACATCCTGAAAAACATAGGGATCAATATGCGGCAAAAGCCGTTCCACGATATCTTCCGGGCGAGGTAAAAGATCAAGCGCCATTCTATTTTTCCTTTTAATAGCCTGATTATAACCGAAATAGGGTCAATTTACCAATAATGACAGGAGGCTTTTTAAAATTTATTTAAAAACAGATGGATGGGTAAGGAAAAATGGAGCGGGTGAAGAGATTCGAACTCTCGACATCAACCTTGGCAAGGTTGCGCTCTACCCCTGAGCTACACCCGCATCTCACGCATCACAAAAAAAGTGATGCACCAAAGTCCCGTTGTTTTAGCCGATTGTTATCAACCTGACAAGGGAAATTTACAGGTGATGTGTTGAAATTTTATTTCCTATTTAAAATATAGGCCCGCGTTGTCATATAAAGCAAAAGCCCGTTCAAAAGGTGCCACATATAATGCACCCCAATCGGCAAAACATCACACACCACCATATCTACAGATCGGAATGTTAAAGAAACCAGGAAAACGCCCGCTGCCCCCAGCAATAAAAACCTCTCTTTTTGCTGCGTTGCCATATGAAAAATACCATATGCCAGCAAGAACAAAAAAGCCGGCGCATACATCAAGGATCCGTTTAAGGTATCTTCTGGAAAAATGCTTTTCATGGTTTGGCCCAAAACAATAAATCCAAACAGAATCATCAAAACCCGATAACGGTTCAGCCCCATGACCCGCCACGCATAAAACCCCAGCAAAAACAGCTGGTAAACCAATATGGGACCTACATCCAGCATCATAGACCACGTATTGGCAAAGGTGTGAAACAGAAAGCTCCCAATCCCAATGAGAAAAACCAGGAAGATTAAAACAGCACAGTCAGGCGGAATATGCTGCGCAGCAGAAAAATGCCGCCGGCAAAGAAAAAGTAAAGCCGCGCCCGCTAGGATAAACGACACATTGCTGATCGCATTCAGCGGCTCGGCCCAAAACAAAGTGGTTGTCCGTTCACAATAAATATCCACCGCATGATGTAAATCCATCCTTTACCCGTCCTTTTGCCCGAAAACGATGTCCTATCCGATCCTATCATACCTTTAAGGCGCGGCGAAATGCGCCTTGGCATTCAGGACAAATCACCCTACCTTATGAAGGTATAGCTTTCAGGATTCTTGACCATGACTTTTTTTCGCCCGCTTGCCGTTTTGACGGCCTTTTTCCTTTCGATTTCTCTTTTGGGGGGCGGCGTTGTTCAGGCGGCCAGTTTACCATCAACCCCCAGTCAAACATTTATTCCCATAACGCCGCCATCTGTGGCAACCAGCACCGCGCAAACCCTTGTTCCAGATAGCATTCCCCTTTTGATCGGAGAGCAGCAAACGGCAACAACCCAGTACGAAGATACGCTGGTTCACCTGGCACGGCGATATAACGTTGGTTTTGTGGAAATTCGGGCGGCAAACCCGGGGGTGGATCCATGGATTCCAGGCGCAGGAACCAAAATTACCCTGCCAACCCAACATATCTTGCCGAATGCACCGCACAAAGGTGTCGTTATTAACCTGTCTGAAATGCGTCTTTATGTTTTTGGAAATGATGGTGATCCCCCCGCCACCTATCCCATTGGTATTGGCCGATCCGGATTAACGACACCACTTGGGTCCACGACCGTTGCGCGGGCAACAATCGATCCTATTTGGACCCCTACCCCCCGTATGCGGAAAGAGGACCCCACGCTGCCTGCCGTTGTTCCGCCAGGTCCTGAAAACCCAATGGGAACGCATGCATTATATCTGGGATGGGAATCATATGCCATTCATGGAACTGATAAACCCTATAGTATCGGGCGGCGCCTATCATCTGGATGTATCCGTATGTATCCCGAAGATATTTTAACCTTATATGATAATATTCCGGTTGGCACATCGGTCACAGTTGTTGACCAACCCATAAAAACGGCATGGGTTGGAAATGACTTTTATATCGAAGCACATCCCACACAGGAACAGGCCGACATTCTATCCCATGATTACGCCTATAAACCCTCTTATCCCGTGAACGAAGGGGATAAACGCACGGTTCTGGCTGCGGCCGGTGACGCCGCATCAACACTTGATTTTGAAAAAATACGCAAGGTGCTAAAAGAACGGCGCGGGCTTCCAATTATTGTGGGAAAACGAGACCAATCAGAAGACAAAGAGTCTCAAGAACAGCCGGAAAAAGGGTCGTCATCTTTGCCTAAGACAAAATAAAGATCATCTTTTGTTTTTCGATATTGCATTGCGGTAAAATTCGAGCATTTTCAGGTTCAGCGTGATATACTGGAAGTATGATCCCAAATCGCATCAAACAACGGTTTGATGGGGGGAAAAAGGGGATCCTACCGATCATGTATCTGTGCTGTGCGTTCCTTTCTGCTTGCGGAAATGGGGACCGGCCACGTGCATCCTTTATCCCCCCGCCACCCGTCCTGGAACAGGTTGCTGAAGCTGCTGGCGTTGGCATTACCGTTCCTGTGCCCTTTCCTGAGGCCCGCGCATCAGAAAGAGCGGCGGCGGCACGCGCCGGACGGCCCTTACCAGATCCAGCCGCCCTTGGGTTTTCGGCAAATAATCCGCCCATTCCTGGGGATTGCAGTGTAAAAGATCGTTTTGATACCACATCAGCCCTATCCTTCCTGTCCGAAGATGGACGAAAAGAACTGGCCCTGAATGTCCGCACCAGCGGCACATCCATAAACGCCACAATGCTGCGGTTCCGATATCAATTTGATGATGCACCGCGCAAAACAAAGGGCCGCGCCGAATGCCGTTTCCCTTCCCGCGTACAAGGGTTGGTCGGCAGCGCCTATCATGAATTAATTGTTCGGGATCAAAATACCGTCTGGCACCAGTTTAAAAGCTTGAAAGCAGACCTTTTACCATAAAATTATGTCTTGTAAAAACGTTTCGTTTACGCATCCGGACGTTTGGCTGTTTCAGATTCTTCAAGACCGTGGCCCAGACCAACCCGTTTATCAAAAACGAAACAGTCCCCTTCCCACAAGCTGTTTTCGGGGGCAACCGTTTCCAGATATTTCAAAATCCCGCCTTTTAAATGATACACATGGGGGAACCCGTGCGCCATCATGTATGACGATGCTTTTTCACAGCGAATCCCGCCCGTGCAATACATGACAATCTTTTTATCCTTGGCATGATCCATTTGATCCTGAACAAAACCGCGAAATTCACTGAATGTCACTGTTTTAGGGTTAATAGCCCCCTTGAATTGGCCCATCTGCACTTCAAAATCATTCCGGGTATCAATAATAACCGCATCTGGATCGGTCAAAAGGGCATTCCAGTCCGCCGGATCCACATACGTACCAACCTGTTTATTCGGGTTGGCTTCAGGGGCTTTTAAAGTCACGATTTCGCGTTTAAGCCGCACTTTCATCCGGTCAAACGGCTTTTCCTTGGCGGATGAATATTTAACTTCGCCCCTTGAGATACCCGCGATCGATTCCAATGCATCCATTAAAACCCGCACAGCTTCAGGCGTGGGTCCTGCAATGGTTCCATTCACCCCTTCGGATGCGATCAAAAGAGTGCCGCAAAGCCCCTGTTCAGCGCACAGGGTTTTCAATTGCGCCTGCACCCCTGCTGGGTCATTCAACGTTACAAATCGATAAAGTGCACAAACAGTCCATGTCATGGAATATGCTTTTACATCGAAACATTGAAATTTGCAAATTTTCTCTTTCATAAAGGGGGGTTTATCGTTAATAATAAGGGAAATTAACCACATTTTACGTCCAATAGAGGAATAGGTACTATAACATCATGATCCCTTCGGCCCCTACCCGCTATAACCCACAGGAAACCGAACAAAAATGGCAAAAGCATTGGGAAAGTGGCGCGGTATTTCGCACCCCGGCTGAATCCACAAAACCAAAATCTTATGTCCTTGAAATGTTTCCGTATCCATCGGGCCGTATCCATATGGGGCATGTACGCAACTATACCTTGGGCGACGTTGTTGCCCGATATCGCCGCATGATCGGATTCAACGTCTTGCGTCCTATGGGGTGGGATGCATTTGGATTGCCGGCCGAAAATGCCGCGTTTGATAACAAAATGCACCCGGCGGACTGGACATACTCGAACATTGATACAATGCGCCAAATGATGCAAGCGGTCGGTTATGCTATTGACTGGAGCCGGGAAATCGCAACCTGTCACCCAGAATATTATAAACATCAGCAAAAGATGTTTATCGATTTTTACAAAAAGGGATTGGCCTACCGCAAAGAGTCGATTGTAAACTGGGATCCGGTTGAAAACACCGTTCTGGCGAACGAACAAGTGGTGGATGGAAAGGGATGGCGATCGGGCGTGCCGGTTGAACGCCGCACCCTGAACCAATGGTTTTTTGCCATTACGCGCTATGCTGATTCATTGCTGGATGGGCTGAAAACACTGGATAAATGGCCCGAACAGGTCCGCGTGATGCAGGAAAACTGGATTGGGCGGTCTGAAGGATTGGAATTTTTCTTTTCGATTAAAGGCCCGGGCCTGCCAGAAGATGCACAGCTGCAGGTTTATACAACCCGCGCAGATACCATCATGGGTACAACGTTTGCGGTATTAGCGGCCGAACATCCCTATGCCTTAAAACTGGCTGAAACAGATGATGCCGCGCAGGCATTCATTGATGAATGCAAAACCCTGGGGACCAGCGAAGAAACCATCGAACGGGCCGAAAAAAAGGGATTCAAAACCCCCTATACCGTTATCCATCCTTTTACGGGCGAAGAACTGCCGGTTTATATTGGTAATTTTGTGATTTATACTTATGGAACAGGATCGATCATGTCTGTTCCCGCGCATGACGAACGCGATTTCGCCTTTGCGGTTAAATATGGATTACCCATCCGGCCCGTGATTACAGGTCCAGGGTACGAGGATGGTAAACCATATAGCACCAAAGGAACGTTGATCAACTCTGGCGCCGATCTGGATGGTCTTACATCCGATGCGGCGATTACAAAAGTGATCCAAAAAATGGAAACAATGGGTATCGGAAAAGGCCGGATCAATTTCCGCCTGCGCGACTGGGGTGTATCACGGCAACGATTCTGGGGCACCCCTATTCCCATGGTTCATTGCCCGTCCTGCGGCATTGTTCCGGTTCCGGATGATCAATTGCCCGTCACCCTGCCGATGGATGTGACGTTTGATAAACCGGGCAACCCTCTGGATCACCACCCAACATGGAAATACACATCGTGCCCGTCCTGCGGCGGCAAAGCGGTACGCGAAACCGATACAATAGACACATTTGTGGATAGCAGCTGGTATTACGCACGGTATACAGATGCGCGCAACACGGAAAAAGCATTTGATTCCAAAAAGGCGGGATATTGGCTGCCGGTTGATCAATATATCGGCGGGATTGAACACGCGGTCTTGCATCTTTTGTATTCACGGTTTTTTACCCGCGCGCTAAAAGACTGTGGT
>CAZQLB010000011.1:0-11124 GCA_964593915.1 uncultured Pseudobdellovibrionaceae bacterium | reverse complement strand
GTTATTTAAATATTGATGAACCGTTTACAGGCCTTTTTACACAAGGAATGGTCACGCATCTGTCATTCAAGGATCAGAACGGTAAATGGATCAATCCATCTGATATCGTGAAAAATACCGATGGGTCTTATTCCGCCAAAGCCGATGGATCACCTGTTACGGCCCTGCGCATTGAAAAAATGTCGAAATCCAAAAAGAACGTTGTGGACCCCCAAGAAATTGTGGCTTCCTATGGCGCGGATGCAACACGTTTGTTCGTGATATCCGACAGCCCACCTGAACGCGATATTGAATGGACCACCGAAGGGGCGGAAGGATCATGGCGTTTTATCAATCGTCTTTATAAAATGGCCCAGGATCGCGCGAAAGATATGGATCACGGCCTATCTGAACAGCCATCTTTCTTTAGCGATAGCGCATTGAAACTGCGCAGTGCTGCGCACCAGGCAATAAACGGTGCCGGCATTGATATCGATAACTTTCATATGAACAAGGCCATTGCACGTTTGCGCGAACTGGCAAATGTGATTGACGGGTTTACCCCCCAGGATGCCGAGGATAAATGGGCCCTTTGCGAAGCATTCTCATTTCTCATTCAGGGCTTTAACCCGATCATCCCCCATGTGACCGAAGAAATCTGGCACATGATGGGACATACAAATTGGCTTGTGAACACCCTGTGGCCAGAGGTGGATGAAAAACTGCTGATCAATCAAACTGTCACAATTGGTGTACAGATAAATGGTAAGCTGCGGGCGACCATTACGCTGCCTACCAATTATGATCAAAAACAAACCGAGGACGCCGCACTTGCAAACGATAGCGTTCAGCGTGCGCTTGAAGGTAAATCCATTAAAAAAATCGTGGTTGTGCCTGGCCGTATTGTCAACGTTGTTGCGGGGTAAGCAGATCATCATGTTTCATATTATCCAGCACCAGCGTTTAAAAACAATCGTCCAAGCCGGAACGATCATCATTGCTGTGCTGTTTATGACAGGATGCGGGTTCACCCCCCAATATGCTGCGACATCTGAACACGTTGCTGTATCGGATATGCTTGAAACGATTGATATCGCCTTGATCCCGAACGAAAGCGGGGTACAGCTGAAAAACGCGCTGATGGATCGGTTTTATCCAAATGGGCCCGCGCCGTCCTTCCGGTATAAACTGGAAACAAACGGCATCACCGAAAGCCGCACCGATTTAGATATCACAATTGACGAGGAGGCCACGCGGCGTCAAATCCGCGTGAGCACGGTGATAACCCTGCGCGATCTTGATACCCATGATGTGATTCTGAATCGCCGTGTTTATGCACTGTCCAGCTATAACGTTCTTGAAAACCAGTTTACAACACGGGTAGCCGAACAAAACGCCCGCGAAAATGCGATTGCGGATCTGGCGCGTCAAATTGAACAAGCCGTCGCCATCCGTTTGGGCCGATAATAAAAAGGGGGTCATCTCATGAAACTGACCACCCGTGACATACCAGGGTTTTTGCAGAAACGAACGGATAAAGCGGCTGTTTTAATCTATGGCCCGGACCGCGGCATGATGAAAGACCGCGCGGATCAGGTGGCACGGCACGTTGTTCCCGACCTGCACGATCCTTTTAATATTGTCATTATGTCTGGATCACAGGTGGCCGAGGATCCTGCTCGTTTTTTAGATGAAACAAAATCCCTATCGCTCATGGGTGGTGCGCGCGTGATCCGCATAACAGACCCATCGGATGCCATCACCCCTACCCTAAAATCCTATCTTTCGGCTCCATCTCCGGATTGCCTTGTGGTGATCGAGGGGGATGATCTGTCCGCTAAAAGCACTCTGCGCAAACTATGCGAAACTGAAGCGAATGCGGCGGCCCTTCCCTGTTATGTGCAGGAAGGCGATGAACTTTCCCGTACTATTTCCATGACCTTAAAATCCCAGGGGTTATCAATCACACCTGATGCGCTGGATCTGCTGGCGGCCAGTATTGGCGGCAATCATCACCAGGTGCAATCGGAACTCGATAAACTAATCACATATATGTCCCCTGCTCCATCCGGGTCCAAGACAATTGATGCGGATGACGTCGCTGCATGCTGCGGCACCATGGGACTTGCCGGACTGGATGCATTTGTCGATGCGTTCATGACCGGCCAGACAGAAACCGTCTTTACCCTGATGCCGCGTTTAGTCGATGATGGTATTCCCATGATTGCCATTTTGCGCACCATTTTAAACCATGGCCGCAAATTACAGGCAACGCACCTGCGCATCTCATCCGGCGAAAGTTTGGATACCATTCTGGATGCAAAGGTGGGAGCCCCTGTTTTCTTTAAGCGAAAGGCTGCATTTAAATCCCAGATACGGCGATGGCCCCTGCCTCGTTTGGAACGATTGATGCATGATATCTTGATGTGTGAAATGCGTTTGAAATCCGGACAAGATCCGGATGTGGCGATTCCTCAAGCTCTGCTGGCCTTATCCGCGCGCGCCGGCAAAGCGGCGTGACTTATAATAGCAAAGCAAAGGGCCCCTTGAGGAGAGATCAAGGAGCCCTTTAAAGAAAACGCGTTTCTTTCGCCTTTTTATCTTAACCAACCAAGCCCGGCGGAAGAACCATGAGCAAAAGGGCTGCAAGCGAGCCAAAAATGGCAACAGACAGACCTAATTCCACTTGTGCCCGACGGTCTTGTTCACCGGGCAGGGAAGATGTGCGATGAAATATAATTGTCGACATAGCTTCTCCTTTTTATGATAAGGGAGGGTAAACATCACTCTATTTATGCCGATCTTTTTATTTAATCACATTCAAGAGGGTAGATGCAAAAACTATCGTTTTAATTTTTCATAAAATTAAAACGAATATGCACGAGAAATAAGAATCTTTTTACTGATTAGGCAAAGTTACAAGCTGTATTGCCACCCCGCCGTACATGCACAGGCGTGCGATGATATCCCTTTGTATCTGGATTTTGCATTGCGTTTTCTGCTGGCTTCAGCGCTTTTGAATGTGCATTTGCATGCTCTTTGAAAGATACATGTAAACGTGCCGGGTTATGGATTAAATTGGTTAAAGCGGCATGACGTTCGCCTAGAATATCTGTCAGTTTTTCTGCGTCTATATCTTTGCTCACCATCAGAAAAGAGATACGTTCTTTAATATTTCTTTGTTCTTTTAGGGACCTTTTCAGGACATTCATCAATCCCCGATTTGATACAATGACCAAGAATCGTTGTTGTGTGTTTCCCGCCGCCAACAGTCCCAATTGTTTTTTATAATGGTCGATATTTGCAGTGTCTCTATCCTCTTTTTTCGCTATCTTGATAACGGTGTCTTGGGCATAAGCCTGGATTTCTTCTGGGTCTACGTCAATATGATCGGCTAAAACGATCGTACAGGGCAGGGGATTAATGGGTTTTTTAGGTTTTAGCGCGCGGGGTGTTACGATTGTTTTATCCGCCCGGGCTTTCCGGAAGCTTTCGAGACACGATGTTGCTTTTTGACGAAGATTTTCTTGTATAGATTCTAATCCTGCAACGGTAGAAAAGGCCCGCTCGCGCAGAGCTTTATCCATCCGGGATTCAAGTGTATGTGCACCAGTCCCATCGATAATGACTATATTCCAATTATCATTCATATATACCCGGCCAGCCCCCAAATGTGCAAATTTTGCTTTTAGCTTTGTGACCTCTTGCTGGCTTAGCGGGCGTGTGGAGGAATTGTTTTGATTCCGCTGGGCGCGACGGTTTTTTTTCGTTGGTGAGGGCTGTTCTTCTGGGGGAGGGGCGTCATTTATCCTGAGGTTGGTAAGACGGCCTTTTTTCAAGGTACCTTTGCCTGGTTTGAAACGATTTGATGTACCAAGGCGGAAAACCCACCATAACGGATTTGGCTCTTTTTCTTTCAGGTCAGGTGCGTATTGGGGGGATGTCATGTGTGTTGCCCTCTTGTTTTTATGTCTTTTATAAGGGGGAAACTTATATTATCGCAAACAACAGAGTCAAGCAATTTTAGGTTGTTTTATGACAATCAATTAAAAAAGAATAATGTTACGCCGCTCCGGCAATCCACCCGCCGCCAATCATACGGGTGCCGATGTAACAGACGGCAGCTTGTCCGGGTGCCACGCCGTATTGTGGTTCAGATAAATGGATTTCGTATTGTCCATTTGGACCGGTCATAATCTTTGCGGGAACCTTGCGGGTCATGCTGCGTAACTTAACGGTGACGTCCAGATGGTGAGGGGCGGTTTCCTCTGTGAGCCATACAGGGTCCTTGATGTGTACAACGGATCCGGCCAGGGCTTCTTTTGGGCCGACGATTACCTGATTTTTTTCGGCGTTCAAGCGGATCACGTAAAGAGGGTCGTTGTTTTCATTCGTACCGCCGCCGATGCCCAGACCTTTGCGCTGTCCGACCGTGTAATGAATAATACCATTATGTTGGCCCAAGATACGACCATCGATATGGATAATATCTCCGGCTTGTTCTGCATGGGGGCGCAGTTTTTTAACAACGGCCGCATAATCCCCACCGGGAACAAAACAGATATCTTGCGAATCCGGTTTATCCGCGGTTAAAAGACCCAGGCGCGTTGCGTGCGATCTGGTGATCTCTTTTGTCCAGCCGCCCAAAGGAAACCGAAGGAAATCCAGCTGGTCTTGGGTTGTTGCGAACAGGAAATAGCTTTGATCTTTTTGGGGATCAATGGCTTGATGCAATTCGGCTCTACCTGTTTTGGGGTTTAGGATACGCTGAACATAATGCCCGGTCGCCATGCAATCTGCGGACAGGTCGCGCGCCACTTTTAATAGGTCCCGAAATTTGACGGATTGATTACACCGTACGCATGGAATCGGGGTAGATCCTTGCAGATAGGTGTCTGCAAAATCTTCCATCACACTTTCCTGGAATTTACTTTCGTAATTGAGAACATAGTGCGGAAAACCCCGGGATTCAGCCACGCGGCGCGCATCATAAATGTCTTGGCCCGCACAGCATGCCCCCTTTTTGGCCAGCATATCTCCATGATCATAAAGCTGCAGGGTGATGCCAATGACATCGTAGCCTTCTTCGTGAAGAAGGCTTGCAACAACGGATGAATCAACACCGCCCGACATCGCGACAACGACGCGGGTTTCAGAAGGCAGTTTATCAAATCCCAATGAGTTCATGGGGGATGATATAGGGGATAACAACGGAAAAAGCAAATTTTACGGATAAAAAGGTCCTGTTATCTGTATGAAAACGGATTTTTACGTGCCAAAACTGGACAGCGCCCCATCGTAGGACTGTACAAACGAGATAAAGGCATCATTCGGAACCGGCCGGCTATATCTATAGCCTTGAACCTCATCACAGTTTTCGCGCAGCAGAAATTCTTCGTGTTCCTTTGTTTCGACCCCTTCAGCGATAATACGAAGACCTAATGAGTGGCCAAGCGCCACAATCGTTCGGGCGATTGTTTCATCATCTTTGTTGTTTAAGGCATTTTTGATGAAAGATTGGTCGATTTTCAGACGATCGATTGGAAATTGGCGTAAGTATGACAGGGATGAATATCCCGTCCCAAAATCGTCAATAGCGAGCTCAACGCCCATTTTATGAAGGTCATTCAAGATTTGGATCGTTTGCTGCACATCGTGCATAAACGCACTTTCTGTGACTTCAAGTTCCAGGTGATGGGGGGGAAGACCTGTATCTCTTAAAACCCGTCTCGTTGTTTCGACCAAGTCGGATTGTTGGAATTGCGCGCCGGATACGTTTACGGCAACCCGTAAATCAATACCTTGATCCAGCCATCCGCGGGCGGTTTCGCATGCCCTATACATGACCCATTCCCCCATGGGCACAATTAATCCCGATTGTTCGGCAACGGGAACGAATAGGGCAGGGGATATAAACTTTCCGCCCTCTTTGCTGTTGTCTGGTTTCCACCAACGCAGCAGGGCCTCGGCACCAATGACTTTTTGAGATTGAAGATCTAATTGTGGTTGGAAGAATAAGCTTAATTGATCTTTTTCCATTGCTTCACGCAGGTCATTGAGTAGCTGGAATCGCTGCTGGATGGCCTTGTCAAAATCCTGAAGGTATTCGCGGATGGTGTCTCGGCCATCTTCTTTTGCACGGTTGAGCGCAATATCCGCGTTTTTTAAAACGTGATCTGGATCGGATCCGTTGTCCGGAAATGTTGCAATACCAATGGATGATCTGATTTGAAAACTTTGACTAAACACTTTAAATGGTTCGCTTTTGATCACGTGGGCTATGCGTTCAGCAACTGCACGTGATGTTGGGAAGATATCGTTCAGGGGAATTGTGACAGCAAATTCATCCTCGCCTGTACGAGCAACAGTCGCTGTTTCTGGTAACGCTGCGCGCAGGCGTTTTCCAACAGCGCGTAAAATGGTATCGCCAATACTGTGCCCCATCGTGTCGTTGATATCTTTGAAATGGTCAATATCAATCGCAATAACTGCGATCTTACGCATTGCATCGGTTGGTAAATTTTCGTCCTGCCGGATGCTTTCGTTCAGTTTCTGGATAAACAATATGCGGTTTGGCAAACCCGTCAGGTTATCGTAGTACGCCAGTTTATGAATCTGGTCTTGTGCCGCAGATTTGATTTGACGAATGTTGGTCGCGTTTTGCTGTATCAATCCCTGGGCCATCAGAATTGCTCCGCCAATTTCATCTTTTTCACTGAAGGGCGAGGAGGGAAGGTTTGGTTGTTCAGGGTTTTTTGCCGCCTGAGCTAGATTGCTGCGCATAAACAAGATCGGTTCTAAAAGCCAGCGCGAAAGTGCAACCATTAAGACGGTTGTGACAAAGGCAGATAATAAAAACATGATCGTAATAGATTGATACACATAATCCTTGACGGATTGGCTTGCTTGGCGCGAATCAAGGCGTATGGCAATGTAGTAGGGTTGGTATTCTCCTGTATTTTTTGCGTTTAGTATCCCTGGTCCCAGGACCGTTTCATAAAAGGATCCATCGGTGCTGTAATAGGATTGAAAGCTGTCTTCGTAGCCATTCACTTTTAAAGTGACGGGCAATCCAAATGTTGAAATAACTTGAAAGTCGCGCGCATAAATAACGAGCCCATCAACAAGGGAGGTATTTATAAGCCGTCCAGCCTGGTCTTGTGTCAGGGGAGGTGACAGATAATCTCCCGGTGTTCCAGACAGCATGGGGGCAATCACCTGGCGTGCGGTCTCCGCCAACTGATCCAGATTTGCGTTTTGTTCTTTTTGGATGGTGAGGGCCAGAATAGTGACATGGATGGCTAATATTGTCATAAACACAGACGCCATAATTTTCCACGACAGACGTGAATTCCAGATTCGGTTCGATCCATCCATGGTCAACGGTTTGACACCAAAAAGGGATTTTTTGGTGCCGGATTCTGTGTTGGATGATTGCCCGGTTTTTTTTATAAAAGCCATTGATTTCATTATATTATTTTTTGTTTATCAGAGGAGATGTAAACGCTAAATCGGTTATCCATAGATCCTCTTTTGAGATACGATCCCCTTAGGATAACGTCAAACATGTAAACAGGACTTTAATTTGATATGTATTTTGTCAAAATTCTTATCTTGTTCTTTTATGGGTATCCATGGAGGGTTTTGATGAAATGATGATATTGATTTCTACCTTAAAAATACACATAGTGGGGGGGAATGCTTGTTCCCTTATGAACCGGGCGGCGTCCAACATCCATCATGAATGGACACGAAAGAAAAATTATGTCAAAATCAAATACTTCCTCCCTTCCCCTGCTTTATACAAATCCTCAGCCTCTTGATAAAAACAATCACCGCGGCGTGGGAATTAAGGAACGGATGGACCTGGGATTTACGGCCCATGCGCACGCCATCCCCATCAATATGATTGAATGTGCACAAATTTCCCTGACATACCCGATTGTTTTTGCCAGTGATGAACACGCAACGCCTGTGGCGGTCCTGGGCCTGCAGGAAGGAGAAAACCTGTTTTTAACCCCGGATGGACGCTGGTTTGATCCGGCTGCCTATATTCCATCTTATATCCGTCGATATCCCTTTATTCTGGCGGAAATTTCCGGGACCCAGCAAATGACGCTATGCGTTGATGATACCCCGGACGTGTTGGTGGCCAAAAGCCCGCACCAACTGCTGGACGCTTCTGGAAACCCATCCGAACTGACCAAGGGCGCACTTGAATACTGTAAATCATTCCAGGCGGCTGCCCTGCATACCCGTGCTTTTTCGGATGCGTTGCGCTCCAAAGGGCTTTTGGTCAAGCGTGAGGCACAAATCCCGATTCCTGGCGGAAAAGATATCCGTTTTGGCGGGTTTCAGGTCTTGGACGATGAAAAGTTTGCGGCTCTGGATGATGCGACTGTCCTTGCGTGGCGCAAAGAGGGGTGGTTATCCGCCTGTTACGCCATTCTCTTTTCAACCCCGAATTGGGGCCGGCTGGCCCGATTGCATACGATGCGATCTGGACCACAGCGTGCCGCGTAATTAAATACAGAAATCATTACAACTGAAAATTGAATACCCACGTTGAAAGATGTGGATATTTCAATAACTTCCCTTGCATTTTTGGGTCTGGCTATGCTACCTAACGGGTTATCAGCTTTTTAGAGCCGCGTACGACCAGTAAAAAGGACGATATCCATGCCAAAAGTGGGACCACAGCGCGCCGCCGAAATGACAGGTCGATCCAAATCGACCATTCAGCGGGCCATGAATACAGGAAAATTATCTTATGAACTCGATCCAGCAGGTCATCGGGTGATCGATGTATCGGAACTGGAACGGGTTTTTGGACTTTCGTCTGATACCCAAGATGTGGATATTAGCCAGTCGGTCAAGGTGGAATTACAGCGCGCGGCCGAAATGCTGGAATCCGAACGGGTTAAAATGCGGGTCCGCATCTTGGAAGAACAATTGCACATGGCGCAGGAACAGTATGAAGATATGAAATCCCAGCGTGATTCATGGCAAAAACAGGCCCAGCAAATTTTGCTGACATCGCAATACAGCCAAAAACAAGCCGAAGAATTGAAAGCGGAATTGAAAGAGCGCGAAGCTCGGGATGTGGCACGTAGAGCCGCGCTTGAAGAACGGATGAAAAAATTAAAAGAACAATCCAATAACCAGAACAAAAAACCAGAGGCACAAAATACCGAAAGCCCGTTTGCTGGCCTGTGGGACATGGTTAAAACGAAATTTGTGAAAAAGTCGGCTTAACGGCCATTTTGTTTTCTGTCTGAGCTTAGATAAAGTCTCCTTTGCTCAGGTTTTACCTTAACGATCCAAAGCACTTTCCCCCGCTTTGGATCGTTTTTTTATGCCTTTTCAATAAATATATCCAAAAAAATCCTCTGGCCCACATCATCAGAACCAGAGGAAAAAAGGTATGAGGAGTAATCATCCAAAGCAGATCCATCCGCTTTGGAGCAAGTCATTAAAAGCTGTAATTAACACCCAAAGAATACGTCCAGGCACGATCAGCAACATCGTCAAAATCCACGGTTTGATAGCGGACAAGACCGCGCGCACTGATGTTATGGGTCAGGTAATACTGCGCACCGCCCCCAATGCGAAACCCAAGTTCAGATTGATTATCTCCCGCTGTCCCGACGCCAGGAACCGTCATTTCAATATTCGCTTTTGTCCATGTCACACCCGCCGTTCCAATTAATTCAGCACGCGCATCATCGGTCAGCGGAATATATCCTAAACCATCCAATGAAAATCCATGGGTTTTTATCTTGGTTGAAAAATCACTTGCGGCAACCAAGCCATCCCCAACAACATCCCCTGTCTCAATATTTTTCTTACCTTCACTGGACCGGAAATAACCGACTTCAGCGCCAAAGTATTTTCCGATACGTGTCCCAACGTGCAGATTGATATTATTTAAACCATCGTTCAGTAAAGATTCACCATTCAATGAATCTCCATCAAAATCATAGCTTTCATTATAACTATACATTGATCGGCCCAGATCAATCCCCGCATAAGGAGTGATGACCAGGTCATCAGCAAAAGCGGGCGCGGATAAAACGGCCAAAGCCGCAACAGAAAGTAAAAGTTTTTTAGTCATGGTGTCATATCCCTTTTGATATTGAAAAAAACGGCCACCAGATTTCTCTGGCGACCGGGGATTCGAAACCGTTGTATAGAAGACGGCGTGACGGTCTTTAGACCGAAGCCATTGGACATCCGGATTTTTGCTTGCGCAAACATCCACCGCCACTCCCCGGACATAGACCGAGAAGTGACATCCATGGTGTCAACCAATAAAAAAGATTGCACCATTAACAGCTGATGCCAGCCGTCTATACAAAGAGGTTTCGACGCCCCGAACTTACCCCACCTAGGGTAAATCTGTTACCACCTTGGCGCGAAGAAGGGCGTGCGTCAAGGATTTTCATGGATTTAATAGATTACCATATCCAAAACGAACATTTTTGCCACGAAATCTGCTGAAATAAAGAAATAATGGTAAGGCCTCTTTCATATTTGATGTATAACTATTTGATATAAATAATATTATACCAATGTGAATTACAGTTGTGCCCCCATTTATGCCCCCACACCGAGTTGATGGGCGCGGGTCGTAAAACGTCCTGATAGAACATATTACGATTTATATCGTCGAAAATATATTCAGATCTAACGCTTTGCCTCAATTCTCCTAGGCTTTCCTATATTTCCCCACTATTCCAGGCTTACGCTCGGAATGCCTACTTTTACTTATAATATCTTGCATTGGTCGGCAACGTACCCATTCAAGAAGTCTTTTCTCTTCATCTTTACAAAGTTCCCCTACTCTCGCTGATAGGACCATTGTGAGGGCAATCATATTCTCTGCATCTTCAATACTCATCGTTACTATCATCTCAGAACTGCACCCAACCGAAATAAACCCCTCCTCTTGTCGTTCAAGCCAGTATCTTGCATGTGGTTGATTTAACTCACCTTCGTCAATGGAATGTGAAATATTTTTGTTTCGCCAAAGATCGAACAAATTATGTGCATCACGAAGCTCTAAGGGCAATTTGTCGATAATACTGGGATCTAGAATATCCAACCCCTTTCTTATACCACCGGCAAAACAACGCCAATATTTTA
>CAZQLB010000010.1:792-19005 GCA_964593915.1 uncultured Pseudobdellovibrionaceae bacterium | reverse complement strand
CAGTCACGTCAGATATGATGGAGGCTCTTGAAAATCAACAAGAAGCTCAAATGAAAAATCGAAAAGAAACCCGTGAGGATGTTCTGGGCCTCGCAAGCGCTGAGGGTTCTGTATCATCTGATACAGATGCGAAACAGCCCCTGCGTCACGCAGCCTTTGATGCAAAGGACCCAACGACATGGGGCGAAACACCCCGAAACGCGCCGTGCCCATGCGGATCCGGCAAGAAATATAAATATTGTCATGGAGCTCTAATAGCGTCTTTATAATTAAAAAAACCCGATAATAAAAAAACCCGCTGTCTTGCGGGTTTTTTTATTACAATCAGTTAACTTCCAGATGATTAAATAAAACCTGAAGCGCAGCCGTCATCACATCAACGGCGGGCCCCTCATGGCTGTGCACCGATAATGGGATATTTTTATAAATCGGATCATACAGCTTTTTATGTTCGGCGATCAGCGCATGAATATCCGTCCCAACCAGTTCAGGACGCGTTGCCGCCCGCGAAAGCCGATCAAACATAACGTGATCATCCGCATACACCCGAATCGGAACCGCTTTCTCAAAAATATGCTGCATCGAAGAAGGAGAAAGAGCAATTTCTTCACCAACCGCAATCACACAAACCCCCAGCGCCATCAAACGAGAAAGAACCCGGGCCTCGGCCTGACGAAAGGCAACATCCCCAATCTGATTCTTTATTTCATGAACAGGCCGACCCGCGGATTGCTCAATTTCCGAATCACAATCATAAAACGGCAGATTCAAGGCCTTGGCCATCATGCGTCCAAGACGGCTTTTCCCCGCGCCCTGAAGCCCCAGAATCACAATAGAACGATCCAGCTTGGCGCGAATCAGGTCAGAAAGATGATCAGCCGAAAGGTGTTTTGGCTTGATTGTTTGCATATTTATTGTATCCCCACACACAACTATAGACAGAATCGTACACAAGATTGCGGAAATCAGCAAGGGGACCTCCATCTCATGTATGCATCTTTTGGAAAAGTACAGGATGCCGCATTGACGTCCATCAAGCATGTCGATATTCCTTGTTGTACTTTTGCATGAATGACACATAGAAAGGCCGTGTTGATGAAACTGTTTATGTATTCTTTCTTATTTGCTGCCCTCTTGTTTTGCGCGGGGATCGCCTTTCTTTCCCTAACAACGCCAAACATCCCCCAAACAACGGTGACGCAAACATTAGATCCTAAAACAGCTTTTGAGCATCCAAAAACACCCGCAAGCGAATCAGCACAAACGGTCCCCGCCCCACAGGGGGCCGAATCGCTCCCTTCCGAGGCTCCTCAAGAATAAAGGTTAAATACATAATGAGAACATGCACATCCCTCCTCTTAACAGGCACGATACTCTCTTTCATCTCTATTTCATGCATCATGCCCGCAACAGCGCAGGATCAGGCAAAAACAGAATCTCCTGCTCCTACTGTCTTGTCATCCTCCGTTCCCGTTGCAACAGCCACGACAACACCCCCCCCACAAAAAGCCCCAGCCCCGGGTGCAATATCTCGGTCCACAGGACACCTGTTCCGCGAAGGCCTGGCCGCCGGTATCTCAGCCGATGGTGTTAAAAAGAAATCTTTATCCAAAGCAAATGATAAAGGATTATTGATGTCCGCAGCAGATGGGGCCTTATCTGGCGCCCCTCTGTGGGGAGCAACATCCGCCGATGATATCAAATCGATGCTCAACCTATTGGTTCCAAATCCCCATTTTGAACCAGCCAATGAAATCGCGCGCCGCTTACTGCTGACACATACGCCATGGCCTGAAAATGATGATCTAAAAGCCTTGCGCCTTCAAAAAATGATTGAATTTGGCGCAGGGGTTCAAGCCGGACAATTATACAGCAGCTGGGCCCCAGAAAGCCCATCACTGCCCCTTTTGAAAATGGGGGTCACCGCCCTGATCCTCAGCGGCCAACCATCAGTCGCTTGTCTGGAACTCGGGGCTCAAAAATCAAAATGGGAACAAGATAAAGACACATTTTTCAAAACAATATCAAATAATTGCATATCGTACATAAAAAAAGGGATCACCAATAAATCCCCCCTATCCCCCACGGGGCCAAACGACTGGCACGATCACCTTAGTGAATACGCAAGCAAAGAAACACAGACCGATTCGCAAGCCGGAATGGTGCTGCACCTTTACGCGCAAGCAAAGGCGGGTCAAACATCAAAAGACTTTATCGATGCATACACAGCCCTTTACCCCCAGCTTTCAAATCAAACGCGAATGGGATTCGCCCCTGTTTTAGAACACATTCCGCTTTCATCACTCACCACAGATGCCCAGCAAAAGGCTATTATCGGGACATTGATCCAAGCAAACAGCCCAAAAGCAAAGGAATGGGTCCAAAACACGGCACAGTTACAGGAAAAAAATCTTATTCATAACCCCGCACACGCCACTTTAATCTTAGCCGTTGCTTTACAAGAAAACAGTGCAAAAGAATGGACAATTCCGCTTTCTTTTTCAGCATTAGCACAAGAGAAAAAAGTAAATCTGGGGAAAATTTTCAAATTTTTATCAGAAATGCTTGACACGGCGCCCCGTTTTATTGATACTCCAGGTGTTGTTTATGAAAAAAAGAGGGACTTGACAAGCGCATACAATTATGTAATGCCTTGGAAGGTGCTGCAGAATCATTTCAAACAAGGCCGCGAGAGCGGATCAATTGGACGAATGGTTTTGGCAAGTCTCCTCATGATTCAGGCGTTCCCGCCGGATTCCCCGGACCCAGAAGCGGTCAAATTGGTGATCCAAAGTTGGGAAAACGCCGGATTGAAAGAGGAAGCGCGTCAATATGCAACATCTGTCCTTCTTGGGGTTAATGAAATAGGAGATAAATAAAATGGCTCGTCCAGGTCGTCCGGCACTACCAAAACCAAATCTGCATCCCTCTATCGATGCATTTTTGGACATGCTTACCGCAGAACGCGGCGCTGCACTCAACACCCGTCACGCCTACTGGCGCGATCTGGCGGATGTGAGCTTGTATCTGAAACGTGAACGCAACACAGACATTGACAAGGCAACAACAGAAGACCTTAAGGCCTATCTGTCCATGCTGGCTGGTAAAACCCACATTAAGGGCCAGAATCAAAATCAAATCGCCGTTCGCACCGTCGCACGCCGTCTGTCCGCGCTGCGTCAGTTCTACCGTTATTTCGTATCCGAAAATGGCCGGAAAGATGATCCGACATCCACGATCGAAAGCCCAAAACAAACCCGTACATTGCCCCGCATTATGAGCGAGAGCGAAGTAAGCCACTTGATTAAAACAGCGACCCGCAATGGGGACGAAGATTCCATGCGTCTGGTTTGCTTACTGGAAATGCTTTATGCAACAGGTCTGCGTGTTTCTGAACTGGTGGGCTTGCCCATCTCCGCTATCGGTCCTGGCCGTCAATACATCATGATCACTGGTAAAGGTGGACGTGAACGTATGGTGCCATTGTCCGAAAGCGCACAAAAAGCACTAAAAAACTATATGGATGTTCGCACTGAATTTGTTGGATCCGATGACAAAGGCCGTCAAGGTCAGTGGCTGTTCCCATCCCGCACATCCGATTCGGGCCACTTAACCCGTCAACGTTTTGCTCAACTTTTAAAGGATCTGGCACATGATGCCGGCATGGAAGGAACGAAAGTTTCTCCTCATATCCTGCGTCACGCGTTTGCAACGCATTTGCTGGCAAACGGTGCGGATCTGCGCTCGGTTCAAAAAATGCTGGGTCACGCAGATATTGCGACAACTCAGATTTATACCCATATCTTGGGCGATAAACTCAAGAAAACGGTTGAAGAAAAGCACCCCATGGGTAAAACCGCTAATAATTAAGGCGCATAAAAGTTTGAACGTAAAAAACCCGGATGATAAAATCCGGGTTTTTTATTATTTCATTTCAAAACATACACTTCGCGCTTTGCCTTTTGGGATAAAATTTGCTAGGGTGTCCGCCTACCTCACATAATCATCTATCCATAAAAAGGTAAACGTGATGTTTGATTTTGAAAAAGAAATTCATACGGTTGAATCCCGGATCGAGTCGCTACGCACCACGCCATCAGGGACATCCGCCCATATCAGCGCAGAGATCGCGCGTCTGGAAACCAAACGCACACGCCTGCTGCGGGTCACATATGGACGCCTAACACCAGCTCAGCGTGTACAGGTTGCGCGCCACGAACATCGGCCGCACCTAAAGGATTATATAGCCGGAATGATCACCGACTTCACCCCCTTGTCGGGCGATCGTCTGTTTGGGGATGACCATGCTCTGATCGGTGGGCTTGGCCGGTTCCAGGGCATCCCATGCGTCATCATGGGGCACGAAAAAGGGCACGATCTAAAATCCCGCCTCCATCATAACTTTGGCATGGCCCGCCCCGAAGGGTACCGAAAAGCAGTGCGCTTAATGAACTTGGCCGCACAATTCAACCTTCCCATTATCACATTGGTTGACACAGCCGGTGCCTATCCCGGCGTCGATGCCGAAGCCCGTGGCCAGTCAGAGGCAATTGCCAGGTCCATTGAAACATGTTTAAACATGACCGTTCCTTTAATTTCCGTAATCGTCGGAGAAGGCGGATCGGGCGGCGCCATTGCGATCGCCGCGGCAAATTCCGTTTACATGCTGGAAAACGCCGTGTATTCCGTTATTTCGCCAGAAGGATGTGCGTCTATCTTATGGCGATCATCCGCAAATGCGACCGAAGCAGCGGCAGCTTTGAAATTAACAGCAACAGATATGATGAACCTGAAACTGATTGATGGAATTATTCCGGAACCACTCGGCGGGGCACACCGCGACCAGAAAGCAACAATTGCAGCCGTACAAACCCAAATTCATCAATCTTTCCGGGAACTAACACCCCTATCACCTGAACAGCTAAAATCCAGTAGACGGAAGAAATTTCTGGCCATGGGCCGAGACCTGCCCAGCCACGATGATAGCGGCTGGTTTTTTTAAGATATAAAAAGAATTTCTGGAACGGCTCTGCCCAGAAAACAGATTATCCTGCAGCCGCATAGTTATGATGCTGTAGCCCCATCACACTTGCCTCACTCTGCTGGGGAACGCGCGCACGGGTCATCATTTTACCCAAGTCTCCATGTCCTGCACGCTCATGCCCCTCGTCCGTCGAGGCCGCCCGAAAGTACAGCATAATAAAAACACGAATAGCGGCCGTCAGCGAACTGCATTTTTGACGCCTCAGCGCAATCAACGAACAAAGGGCATGCACCGAACATTTTTCGCGCCGAGAAATATCCTTTAGCGCCTGCCACATTTGAGGTTCAAGGCGCACAGATGTCCGTCGCCCCATAACCGTAATATTCCGCGCCAACAAACACCCATCAAACGATTCTTCCGTTTGCATGCCATTTTCCAGACGATATCATGGCAATCTCCTTCCCAAAACACAACTATAGGATAGCACATAAAATGATAAATACAACCTATGATTATATTTTTTCAGATGGTTCATAAAGATTCATGCTCAGGGCATGAAGTCCTAAGCAAAATTCAGATTCAAGAGCCCGCATCACCATACGATGCCGCGCAATTTTTGATTGGTTTTTAAAATGATGTGAAACCATATAAATATGAAAGTGACTTTCGCCAGATCCATCGTCTCCCGCATGACCCAAATGCCGTGCACTCTGGTTCTCAATCACAAGAGTGACGGGGTCAAAAACAGCAAGGAGATTATATAAGCGAGCCGTACGGCCTTGATTTGACATTGGAAAACGATCGAAAAACCTTCATTCCGTGGTCAAATCATTGTATAATAAAAAAAGGTGACTGTAAAATGCCGCAAATAAAATTAAAACAAAACTCGCCAGAGTTTGAAGAATTACGTCAAAAAAAGCAGGCGCAGGCCGTAAAACGCCGATGCGACATGCCCGGCTGCACCCATTCTGGAGACCACCGCGCGCCAAAAGACCGATCCCTCAAGGAGTATTACCATTTCTGCTTTGATCACGTGCAGGAGTATAACCAGGCCTGGAATTTCTTTTCCGGCATGGCTGACCGGGATGTTGAAAACCAGATTATCAATGATTTATATGGCGATCGTCCAACATGGCGGGCGGATTCTTATCGCGGATTTGAATCAGAACTGAGGCGCAAAATCCACGAGGCCCGCACGTTCGAAGAAGCACCGGAAAACGAATCACCTGCCCGCCCCATGACAGGCAATCCACAAATGGACGCATTAACCCTTTTGGGATTAACCGCGCCGGTCACATTCGACCAGATCAAACTACGGTATCGGGCCCTGGTTAAAAAATACCACCCAGATCACCAGATCGGAACGGATACAGACCCCCGAATAGCAGAAGAAAAACTCAAAGAAATCAATATGGCGTATACCGTTTTAAAAGCAGCCTATCAAATATAATAGCCCCGCCTGTATAGGCATCCGCACCAAAATATGCTACAACGCGCTTAACAAAGATCGAACCTCATTCATCAAAAGGCGGCATCATGACAACTGGATTTGATATTACCCAAGTCACCCCACAGCATGGCAAATACATTCATATTCCGGATAAAGTCTATAGCCTGCGGGATACATTTGGCCTTGATACAGATGAAACTGCATTAGGATTTTCAGATGACCACCCCAACGTCCCGGAAATCGATGATACATATCGTTTCGACCCCACAACAACACGCGCAATATTGGCCGGATTCTCATATAATCGCCGCGTGCTGGTCCAAGGGTTTCACGGAACCGGAAAATCAACCCATATCGAACAAGTCGCGGCGCGCCTGAAATGGCCCCTTGTCCGCATTAACCTTGATTCGCATGTCAGCCGCCTGGATTTGATTGGAAAAGACGTCATTACCTTACGTGAAGGAAAACAAATCACCGAATTTCGCCAGGGTTTATTGCCATGGGCCCTACAAAACCCTGTTGCCCTTGTATTTGATGAATATGACGCGGGCCGCCCCGATGTCATGTTTGTGATCCAGCGGGTTCTAGAGGCAGAAGGAAAATTAACCCTCCTTGATCAAAACACGGTCATCCGCCCCCACCCGGCCTTCCGGTTATTCGCAACCGCCAACACCATTGGCCTTGGCGATACAACCGGGCTATACAGCGGCACCCACCAGATCAACCAGGGCCAGATGGACCGCTGGAACGTGGTCACAAAATTAAACTACCTGGCCCCAAGTGAAGAAGAAAAAATCGTTTTAGCAAAAGTTCCAGCTCTCGCAACAGATAGTGGGCGTAAAGATATCCACGCCATGGTCCGTTTGGCCGGACTAACCCGCGAGGGGTTTAAGGCCGGAGATTTATCAACGTTAATGTCCCCCCGGTCCGTGATTGCCTGGGCCGAAAATTGGCAAATTTTTGGAGACCGGGACATGGCCTTTAAATTAACTTTCCTAAACAAATGTGACGAACCAGAACATCCCATCCTGAAAGAATATTACCAAAGATGTTTTGGAATTGATCTGCCTTAGATTCTGCAGAAATTATTATATCTTATTGATTTAAAATAAATAAAAGCGTCCATCGGATAAAATAGGTCGTGCCGACGCAAGATCTATTTACTTGTGTCTTGACGTTTCCATCAAAAGTTGCGATAACAAATTTCCATAGAAATAATAATATAGCCGTTTGATAAATAAAATGAACGGTAAGCGAGAACCAAGACCTGACAAGAACCCGGCGCGCCGCGTAGATAAAAGGATGTGAGCACCGGAAAGTTGAGACAGGCGTAAGGTCAGTAGCCCCGTCCCTTTTATTTTACATATGGATACATAGAAAATAGAGGCAAAGATGACACAAGATTTACGCACAAAATTAACAACACATTTTGGAACTGTTGAACAATATGGGATAGAGGTCAACAAACGCATATCAAGTTATAAAAAGATGCTCCTCGAGATGGATCCCATTCTTCGCGCTCTTGAAAACTTTGGATTCTCAAAAGCACCTGATATACTACCTAATAAAGAGGGGACGACAGAATCAAAACAGGAATTTGAAGGACGCGACATTCTTTTCGATACGCTCTCATACCCATTACCACCTCTGGATAACAAATATAGTTTAAAATTGTCTGGAAACATATGCATCGATGACCAAAAATCAGCCATGCGCATCGACATTAATGCTGAACCAGACATCATCGGGATGACCCCATTTACGCTGGAAATCACCTATACGGCACCTGAAAAATTAAGACAAGACAAACGGCAAGAATCTCATAAATTTGGGTATACTCTTACAAAAAACTCAACGGAAGGAGAAGGGGTAGACATTCTCTCTGGGGGTGCCTATATGAACGCGAATGCTCTGCTCACAGAAATTGGTAAGGCCATGTCCTCACACTGGAACAGATTTACAGATGTGTGTAATGGGTGGCAAGAGGCTCGAAAATCCTTAAGTCGTGTAGTCTCCATGCAAACTAGCAGTCATTCTCGTTCTGGTGTAGAATCAGGGAATGGAACCGATATCCCCTCCCCAACCTCCGGAAATTGAAACCGCAACCTTTAAAGATGCGGTGGCTGCCACATTAAAGGCAATGGGGCAAAGCCCCTCTATTGCTATCCATTTTGCAGCGGCGGAAACCATCGATACCCCTTCACCCCTGGGGATCAGCGGCGCACGGCTACCCGAACCCCCTAAAAAAATGTCGGCAGATATGCGTACCCTCATCCGTGGCGCCGCCGATGCGAAAGCCCTGCGCCTTCTTTATACCAACACACAAACACATGCGCGTTTAAAACCCGATCACCTGCATGGCGGGCTTATTTTTGATGCGCTGGAACAGGCCCGGGCCGAAGCTCTGGGGATGCAGGATATGCCAGGCGTGTACACAAACCTGCACGCCGTTTTATGCGAACGCGCCCGAATGAAACACACAAATGGTTTTGATACTGTAACACCATCCAAAGCCGATGAAGCCCTATACCTTATGGCACGCTGTGCGATGACCGGCGAAGACATACCATCCGCATCGGCAAAACTGGTTGGAACATGGACCCCTTATATTGAGACACATCTTGGCCCGCACGGTCTTGACCGATTAAAAAATGTGATGGCGGATCAAAAAGTATTTGCTGAAACAGTTAAATCGATTCTGGTCAATTTACAGCTAATCCCCGAAGAAGTGGATGCATCCGCTGAAACAGCCGGAAACAACCCCGATCAAAGCCAAAACAATGATCAAGACGATACAGAAGAAGGACAAAACAAAAAACCCGAACAAACATTAAAAGATGAATCGTCATCCAAGCCCCCCGCCTCTGACGAAACACCCCCAGAATCAGGCAGCTTTATCAAAACAATAGAGGTGCTCGATACGCCGGAAACAGACGATACCCTCAAACCCCATGAATCGGTTGACGATGATGATGACACAACGCCCCCATCCCCTTCAGCAGCACGAGCGGAACAACTATCGGGCGTTACCCACCATATCCCCTACCACGTTTATACAACTGAATTTGACGAAGTCATTGATGCAAAAGATCTGGCGGATACAGCTGAACAGGAACGGCTGCGCCGACAACTGGATAAACAAGTGGAACCCATCGCATCAACAATCTCGCGTATGGCCAGCCGTCTGCAACGATATCTGCAGGCACGCCAGGAACGGGCATGGGATTTTGATCAAGAAGAAGGCGTCTTGGATCAAACCCGCCTTGCCCGCATGATTGCAAATCCAACAATCACCCTGACATATAAACGTGAACGGGAAACCGCTTTTCGGGATACGGTTGTATGCCTGCTGATTGATAATTCCGGATCGATGCGCGGCCGCCCCATTGCAACAGCGGCTGTAACAGCAGACCTTATATCCCGCACCCTGGAACGATGCGGGGTCAAATGTGAAATTTTGGGGTTTACAACCCGCGCCTGGAAAGGCGGAAAATCGCGTGAAAAATGGGTCCAAAACGGTATGCCAGAAGACCCTGGCCGTCTGAATGACATCCGCCACGTTATTTATAAATCAGCCGAAACACCTTATCGTCGTGCCCGGCCTGTCTTGGGCGTTATGCTGAAAGAAGGGCTGCTCAAGGAAAATATTGACGGCGAAGCGCTTGTGTGGGCGCATAACCGCTTAACACAGCGACCAGAAGATCGCAAAATCCTGATCGTCATTTCGGACGGGGCACCCGTTGATGATTCAACCCTATCTGTAAACCCCGCGAATATCCTGGAACAGGATTTAACAAATGTCGTTCACTGGATTGAGCATCATTCTGCGATTGAATTATCCGCGATCGGCATTGGGCACGACGTATCCCGCACCTATACCCGCGCCATGAAAATTGATTCTGTCGATACGTTGGCCGCCGCGCTCACCCATGAACTTGCCTCCCTTTTTGCTGCAGAAGAGGGGTGACTTTTTCCCTTTCCTGCGCTATAGTACCCCCTATCATGACAGACCGTAAAATTTACAAACCAAAACCCGTTTCGGGATTTCCGGAATGGCTTCCTGAAATCCGCGCGACCGAACAAGCATGGATGGATCACATCCGCCGTGTTTTTGAAAGCTATGGCTATACCAATATTGAAACCCCATCGGTTGAGGTTTTGGACGTTCTAGCCGCAAAGGGCGAAGTGGACAAAGAAATTTATGTGATCGAACGCCTCCAAAAGGACCCGGATGATAAATCGGATGCGCGCCTGGCGCTCCACTTTGATCAAACGGTCCCCTTTGCCCGTTACGTTGCACAGCATTTTGGAAGCCTGACGTTCCCATTCAAACGATACCAAATGCAGAAAAACTGGCGCGGCGAACGACCCCAGATTGGACGCGCGCGCGAATTTTATCAATGCGATATTGATGTGATTGGGATTGATACCCTGCCCCTGCACTTTGATGCGGAAATGCCCGCCGTCATGTTTGATGCCATTGCCGGATTGGGGATTGGCCGGGTTCAAATCCGGGTCAGCAACCGAAAAATTATTCTGGGCCTTCTGGAACACCTTGGCATTGAAGACAAAAGTTTTGTCACGCGCATGGTCGATAAAATCGATAAAATTGGCCCAAACGGCGTGCGTGCATTGCTTGCTGAAAATAACCAGGTCGCCGAAAGCGCCATTGATCAAATCCTGTCACTTGTCACCGTTCAGGCCGCCCCCTCAAATCTCGAACCTCTGCTATCCCTTACGGCCCATAACGACCTGATGAAACAAGGGATTGATGAACTGCTGTTTGTCCTCAAAAGCTTAACGCATCTGCCGGACGAGGCCGTTGTGGCCGATCTATCCATTATCCGCGGATTTGATTATTACACCGGCACGGTCTATGAAGCCAAACTTTTGGACATGCCGGAATTCACACGATCCGTTGGCGGCGGTGGCCGCTATGCCGATTTGGCGGGTCAGTACATCAACAAGAATCTGCCCGGTGTTGGTATATCTATTGGGCTGACATGCCTGTTTGATGTTTTGCACCACCACGGTAAAATCCCAGCTGGCCGTAAATCCCCAACCCAAGTTTTGGTTCTTTTACCCTCTGAAGACCAGCGCTCAAATGCCGCCAAAACGGCCAATATTCTGCGGGGGCGCGGTATGAACGTTGAATTGTTCCACAAACCCGCAAAAATCGGGGATCAGATGCAATACGCGAATAAAAAAGACATTCCATATGTCTGGATTCCTCCCTTTACGGATGAAGAGCCCCATAAAGTGAAAAACATGCGAACCGGGGAACAAATCGACAATGCTGATCCTGTAAAATGGATGTTGACATAAGAATATCTGATATTTTATAAGCAGACATGATATTCGACACCAATAATTTGACCAATATGATCAGCCAATTAAGGGAACATCTCCAGCACGCCATGGAGACGCCCTTTTCGCCCGAAACATCCAAAGCTTTTCTAAAAGTATCCGGACACCCCCCTATTCAGGATCTCTTATCCCTCCATAAGGACATCACCCAAAATCTTTCCGATTCAGCCCAGGAATACCTATCCCTAATCGGCATCCTGAAAGATATGATCAAATTGGCTCATACACACGGGGCCCAAATCTTTGACCAGCGTCCAGAACAAGGCGTATCCAGCACAACCAACCAAACCGTACACAATCACTTCTATGCTTGTTCTCTATTTCAAAAAGACATGAGCATGGCGCTCTATCATCTTAAAACAAATCCGATTCCCCCTCTCTCTCCAAAAGATAGATTAATAGATTTTGAAGGAAAAAAAGCCATCCATCATTCATATTTACTGTACAGGGATTTTCAAACATCTGCGGGGAGGACCCATCGTCGACACGCTGCCACATTAGAGCCAGAGATCCCCATAAGAAGCGATGGTGAAGCCCTGGCTTATCAAGACGCTATCGTCCTATTCTTTTGCCCGCATGCTTCAAGTCTTATAAATAAAGCCATGGATCGTATAGACCTGACAAACGCAATCCTACACGTATCCAAAGACATAGAAAACATTGACATGGATCAACATCAAAAATGGACAGAATCTGTTCAAAAACAGGCTATATTGAATGCACAGCATATGCTGATGCATATAGAAAGGATCACTTTTCCGCTACAGGCAGGATATGTCAAAAAAACGTTTAATGTTCCGCCGCATACGCCAGGTGCTTGACTCGATCAATCATCGCGTAAAACCCACTGCGCCGATTGGGAGATAAATGCTCCTCCAAAGATAAATCCCTGAAAAATCCGACCAGATCAAATGCAGCAATGTCCGCGGCACTCTTCCCTTGAATACAGACAAGGACAAGAGCCACAAGCCCCTTTACAATCGCGGCATCACTATCCGCCATAAAAGTGTAACAAATATCCCCATTGTCATCCATACCAGAAATAGACATAAGCCAAACACGAGATGTGCACCCCTTCACCAATATATCATCGGTTTTAAGCGCCGGATCCATCGGCGGTAACGCACGCCCCAAATCAATTAAATAAGCATACCGATCCTCCCAGTCACCTAACAGAGAGAATGTTTCACGTAATATTTCTGGGGTTAAAGTCGTTGTCATGTCAGGATCTTATCACAATTTTAATAAATACACCGCTATGAAGATAGGAAGCGAACATTTTAAGGCCAACTTTTCAAATTGGGGCTTGCGCCTTTGACAATCGCTTGGCAAAGTAAGGATGTAAAGATTACAAAGGCACTTTTCAATGACAAAAACGCCCACACCACCCGATAGTAAAAATACCCTGTACTGCAGCTTTTGCGGTAAAAGCCAACACGAGGTCCGCAAGCTGATTGCCGGCCCCAACGTATTCATCTGCAACGAATGTGTTGAACTGTGTACAGACATTATCCGGGAAGAAGATAAAACCCAGCTGGTTCGCACTGGAGAAGGTATTCCTAATCCATCCGAAATCAAACGTGTCCTTGATGATTATGTCATTGGCCAGGAACGCGCGAAACGTATTCTTTCCGTTGCCGTACATAACCACTACAAACGTTTGGAACACGGTCAAAAAGGATCCGAAGTTGAACTGGCAAAATCCAACATTCTGCTGGTGGGTCCAACCGGGTCCGGGAAAACCTTGCTGGCCCAAACATTGGCCCGCATTCTGGACGTTCCCTTTACCATGGCCGATGCGACAACATTGACCGAAGCGGGTTATGTTGGGGAAGATGTCGAAAACATTGTTCTCAAACTGTTACAAAATTGCGACTATAACGTCGAACGCGCTCAGCGCGGGATCGTGTACATCGATGAAATCGATAAAATTTCACGTAAAGGGGACAACCCCTCCATCACCCGCGACGTATCGGGCGAAGGGGTGCAACAAGCCCTGTTGAAATTGATGGAAGGCACGATCGCCAGCGTCCCGCCGCAAGGGGGCCGTAAACATCCCCAGCAGGAATTCTTGCAGGTAGATACATCAAACATTCTGTTTATCTGCGGCGGAGCATTTGCCGGGATTGAACGCATTATTTCTGATCGCGGCCGTAAATCATCTATCGGCTTTGGCGCCAGCGTCATGGGCCCGGATGAACGCCGTGCCGGCCAATTGCTTCAAGAATTGGAGACCGAAGATTTGCTGAAATTCGGTCTGATCCCCGAATTTATCGGTCGTCTGCCGGTTATTGCCACACTGGAAGATTTGGACGTTCCCGCCCTGATCAAGATTTTGACAGAACCGAAAAACGCGCTGACCAAACAATACCAGCGTCTTTTCGAACTGGAAGACGTCAAATTGAACTTTACCGATGATGCGTTAACAGCGATTTCGGAAAAAGCGATCGAACGGAAAACAGGGGCACGCGGCTTGCGGTCCATCGTTGAAACCATGCTGCTCGATAGCATGTATGAGGTCCCAGATCTGGAGGGCGTTGCCGAAGTAAACGTCACAGCCAATACCGTCAATAAAAACGAAAAACCAGAATACGTCATGGGCGAAAAAAAGAAAAAAGCCCCAAAGGATAAAGATGCAGCAAAGGGAACCGAACTAACGGCTGCATCCTGATCAAAAGATGTTTTCATTCAAAAAACCTTTGGACATCCAAATCCAAAGGTTTTTTTATATCTATATGGATAACAATAAAGAAAAAGATGACCACTAATAAAAACTATACCGTAACAGCCTGAATGCCATCTACGCCTTTGACATGAGGAGACTGGCGAACTGTCCACAACAAACGCTCCCTACTATAGGGCTTTAGCAGATAACTATAGGCCCCATTTCGGGATGATTTGATAACCGATCCTTCTTCATTATCAACAGATACCATCACACAATGGGCAGATAGATCAATTGCCTTGATCATCTGAAGCACATCTGTCCCATGCATTCCAGGCAAATGAACATCAATCAACACAACATCGGGCGCATAATCCAGATAATACGCAACCGCTTCTTCCCCTGTCCGCACATGAAAAACATCATTTTCACGCGCCAATAAAGACATCGCATAACCGGCTGAAAAACGATCATCCTCCACCAGCATGACCAGCGGAACACGGCGCCCTTTTCGGCGCACATCAATGGTTTTACGTTTGGATTCATCTCCCGCAATTGCATGAAACCCACGCATACGCTGCGATGACATCATTTTATCAGCCGCAAAACGCATCATCAAAGATCCATCTTCTTTTGCAGACATAATATCTATATGGACATCCGATGAAACAACATCAGAAATAGTATGTTTCAAATCATAGAAACGCGCACGTTGATCAGCATACGGTAAATCAGCACATAGAATAATATCGTTATCCGAAAAAATATAAGACACAGCCCGCGTTTGAAGTTTTTTAGCCATTGTATTCAACGCCTGGAACGTTTTCATAGCCTGCTGACGATTGGCTGTCAATTTTTCATCAATCTTGGAGACATCACGGATCAGTTCCCGTTGATCAAGCAAAGAAGAGTATTGAATAACAAGGCTATACCAATCGTGATCCTGTGTTTTTTGCATATCTGTACACAAAGACAAAAAATCATATTCGGATTGGTCCAAACTGGATGTTGCCATATCCCCCGCTCCACATCACTTAAATGACCCCACTTCACCATTATGATGGATAAGATTTAAAATGGCATAAAATATCCATAAACTTTGATTTATATTTTATATAAAAAGAAATGTTAAATATTTAATATATAAATCAAATAGATAGATAAGAAATATCTGTTTCTGATAGATTTTTTAATGACATAAAACGAACATAACTAATTCCCAAGTAATAAAATATCATAAGGAATAGTCAATGTTTCCGCCCCCTCACACACAACAAGACTGGAATCCGCCAACATACGTGGAATAAAGGCAGCCCCGATACCGGCCTTGACCTGGGCAACCAAAGCCTCAGCCGCCGCACTTTCACAAACAGGAGAATCAGCCACAATCATCCCCTGTTCAAGCATCATGTCCTGCACAGATTTCCCGTACCGTGTACTTGGCGTATACATCATCATCGGACCGGAAAGACGCGATTTATGAACAGAAATTTTAGATGCAATGTCTTTACGGGCCATCAAAACCAATTCATCCTGGCCCACTTTTTTCCGCGCCAGATGATCCGGCCAAACGTCCCCAGAAAATGAAGGAACAAGAATAAAATCAGACCGCGCAGACATAAGTGCTTCAAGACATCCCGTCACAGACGCAACCAAAACAGTCAATGGCTTGTGTTCAATAGACTGTAGATAATGCGGTAAAAACCCCATCGCCAAAGGCCCCGTTGTGTATATACGATGCGCATGTGCATAGTGGGATCCAAGGACCTGAAGCGCGCGCCGGGCGTCCAGTATATCCGCCCGCAGCATCCGCGCACGGGTTAAAAACTCCTGCCCCTCCGGCGTAAGTTCAACAGGCCGCGTGTCTCGTTCAAATAAACGACACCCCAGCCAATCCTCAAGCCGCGCAACCCGGCGGCTATAGGCCGATTGGGTCGTATGCCGCATATCCGCCGCACGGGTAAAATTACGCGCCTGCTCAAGCGCCAAAAAATCATCAAGCCACGTCAGTTCCATAATGCAATTTATGCATAAAACAATAAAAAAGAAAAGGGGTATTGATAAAATAAATAGAATAAAAGATAATGTAAATAAGTAATAACCTATATTATCCGTCATAGAAACATAAATTTAATTATTAAAAAAGTGCATCTTATGTCCCCGATTATCCGTCAAAACAAAAGCCCAAATTTTGAAGATAGAGGCGATAATAAAATCCCGCGCATGATCCTATTACACTACACAGCATGCGACAGTGATACAGCGCGCGCATACCTGACATCTCCCACCCCCTTGCCAGGGCAAAGCAGCTGCGTTTCAGCCCATTACCTGATCGATGAGGATGGAGGGATTGAACAGCTTGTCGATGAACAGCACCGGGCATGGCACGCCGGTGCCGGATATTGGAATGGCGAAACAGATATCAATTCCGCCAGTATTGGCATTGAAATCGTCAACATGGGGATCAATGCGGGATGCCCTGATTTTGATCCGCGGCAAATACAGTCCGTCATTACGCTGTGTCAGGATATTTTAAAACGACACCCCAAAATCGATCCGCGCCAGGTGATTGGCCATTCTGATACCGCCCCCTTGCGCAAAGTGGATCCAGGACCGGCCTTCCCGTGGGAAGAGCTTGCCGCACATGGAATTGGAATCATCGTAAATCCAGATGACGCAAAACGGGATATAACGCAAAACGGGGTCCCGGATGACACGGAACTGGATCACTTATTGACGACCATCGGCTATGATCCATCCCACCCCCTTTTAACGCGGATGCAGGCGTTTACCATGCATTATGACCGCGAGAACATCCGGTCTATCACCCATATGGACCGGATTCCGAATATAACCCGCGGCATGGCCCGGCTGATCGCCCAGCGCATGAGCAAAGGCGATTTATAAGTTAGGCAGATCATGCCGGTGCAGGCGCGCCCGCCGCATCATCCCTCTTGGAAGAAGGATTGGATGCAGCTTGAGCAGACGCAAGATCCCGCAGGCCCCGCTCGTTTACGTTTGCAAACCGATTAAACCTTATAGCTCTATAAGCAGCTTGGCCCGCGCCCCCAAGCCCAGCAACCGCAAAAAAAGCAGCAAGCCCCACAATGAAAACACTGGTCCCCTTCCCTAAAAAATCCGTTGGATGCTTATCATCCAGGATTTTTCGTTCCACACCAGGGCGCCGTTCTTGTACATATGGCTGGAAGGCGCGTTCAAAATCTTCTTTAAGAATCGTAACCGTTTGGGCCCCAGATTGGAACTGGTCCCTAACCTGACGCACCAGAACAGGGCCATATTTCTGTTCTGCTTTTTCCTGCGCCGCCGCCTGTACCGCATCTTGGAATTCAGCGGAAGCAAGCGCTGCCGTCCGCTCTGCATCAACTGCGGAAGATTGATACAAATGATATCCCCCAGATGCAGCCGCAATAGAAAAAGAAAAAGCAGCAAGCTTCAATCCGGAAGTCATCGTCTGCTTAGCGAGACCTGATATAACCAAGGCATTCAACCCTTCACTCATAAACATAAGTTTTGCATGGGCAAAACTCTGCTCATCCGACAATGGCCATGCCTCAGAAGGTCCCCACCGTTCCGTAATACCTCCATCATCCGAAAGGTGAACACCCTGCACCGATAACGTTGCCGGATGACCATCTTGACTTGGTGTTAAACTATATGACGTGATCATACCTATAACTCTCCTGTTATTGTTTTCACAAAAATAGACATATCCGACTGGATCCCCGT
>CAZQLB010000010.1:0-782 GCA_964593915.1 uncultured Pseudobdellovibrionaceae bacterium | reverse complement strand
CAATACATATTGCCAATCCCGTTAAACACGGGTAAAAGAGACATCCACTCCGCTTGGATGACCGCGCGCGAATGCCCAAAGCAAAAGCGTGAGGAAAGTCCGGGCGTCACTGAAAACACGGTGCCGGGTAACACCCGGCGGGGGCAACCCCAGGGATCAGTGCAACAGAAAGCAAACCGCCGATGGCCGCCATTCGTGACGGATCAGGTAAGGGTGAAACGGTGCGGTAAGAGCGCACCGCGCCTCTGGTAACAGCAGGCGGCAAGGTAAACCCCACCGGACGCAAGACCGAATAGGGGCGATCAGGAGAAAGCCGCCTGTAAAGGCGGCCCTCCCCATGGGTTTTCGCATGGGTATCGCCCGGGTTGGTTGCTTGAGGGCTCTTGGTAACAAGGCTCCCAGATGAATGGTCATCGCATTCTGGCAACAGAATGTACAGAACCCGGCTTATAGAGCGGAGTGGATTTTATGTCTGTGCCGGGATACGTCCAGACCTGGCTTGACGCTGGACGACGGCGGGAACCCGACCCGCATATTTCACCAGTCGCGCCAGTTGATTTTGAAGTTCCAGCCGCTTTTTCTTCAGTTCAAGCAACCGGAAAATATCCGGCGCGCGCCGACGCTGTTCCGCCTCAATCGCCATTTTAATCTGAGCCGATTTAAAAATAAGTGCTTTAATACGTGAAAGTATAGACATATTAACCTCCTGGATCTTGTTGTCTATAAACAGATGAAACCCGCCATTCATCAGCAGATCACACCACAATCCGACATCACAAAAT
>CAZQLB010000009.1:13974-19798 GCA_964593915.1 uncultured Pseudobdellovibrionaceae bacterium | reverse complement strand
CCAAAAAGGTTCATCAATTCATTCATAGTGCGCTCCTTAAATACCTTTATACGGCGTTGGCTTGTTCCTTACACGGGGATTATCCCGGGTTCAAAAAGAACCCGGGGCATCCAATTATGTTCCTGTTTGTTTCAGATCAACATGAAGACCAAGCGCTTTCAGTTCCTTGGTCAAAACGTTAAAGGATTCAGGAATACCGATTTCAAAGTTATCTTCGCCGCGAACAATCGCTTCGTACACTTTGGATCTTCCAGCCACGTCATCCGATTTGATGGTGAGCAATTCCTGAAGGGTATAGGCAGCACCATATGCCTGCAGCGCCCAAACCTCCATCTCACCGAACCGTTGACCCCCGAACTGCGCCTTACCACCAAGCGGCTGCTGGGTCACAAGCGAATATGGACCAATCGAACGGGCATGGATTTTATCATCAACCAAATGGTGTAGTTTCAGCATATAAATATACCCAACTGTAACAGGTCGTTCAAAATACTCACCCGTACGGCCATCGATCAAGCGCACCTGACCCGTCGTATTCACACCCGCTTTTTCAAGCATGGTGTTAATATCGGCTTCTTCAGCGCCATCAAACACAGGGGTTGCCATCGGCACACCACCACGCAGGTTTCCGGCCATTTCAACCATTTGATCATCGTTTAATTTAGAGACTTTCTCGCCATATTCACGATCACCATAAACATCTTTCAGCTTCGCTTTCAGATTTTTCATGTCCGCATCCGAAGGGGCACGATCCGCAAATGAATCAATCATTTGACCAATCTGTTTCCCAAGGTTTGCCGACGCCCATCCAAGGTGGGTTTCAAGAATCTGTCCAACGTTCATACGAGATGGAACGCCAAGCGGATTCAAAACCACATCAACGTGTGTCCCATCTTCGAGGAAGGGCATATCTTCGATCGGAAGAATGCGCGATACAACCCCCTTGTTCCCGTGACGACCCGCCATTTTATCACCAGGCTGGATTTTACGTTTCACGGCGATGAACACTTTGACCATCTTCATAACGCCTGGGGGCAATTCATCCCCACGCTGCAGCTTTTCAACCTTGGACTCAAAACGTTCTTTCAGGTTATCAACCGCTTCATCAAACGTTTTGGACATCATTTCAATTTCGGCCATAACGGTTTCATCCGTTATCGCAATCTGACGCCACAGACCCCGTTTTGTAACAGCATCAAGGTCGCCAGCAGAAATGATGTCACCCTTTTTAAATCCGGTTTCTTTAGGTGCCGCAGCAATTGTTTTACGCAGCAGCAAGTCACGCAGACGGGAATAATACCCATCTTCCAAAATGCGGCGTTCATCGTCACGATCCTGTGCCAGACGTTCGATTTCTTCACGTTCAATCACAATCGAACGTGCATCTTTATCAACACCGCGGCGATTAAATACGCGCACTTCAACAACGGTCCCCTGAACACCAGGTGGCAAACGCAGGGAAGAGTCTTTTACATCAGCCGCTTTTTCACCGAAAATAGCACGCAGAAGTTTTTCTTCCGGCGTCATCGGGCTTTCACCTTTTGGTGTTACCTTACCAACCAGAATATCGCCAGGACCAACTTCGGCACCAATGTGCACGATACCTGCCTCATCCAAATGCTTCAGGGCTTCTTCCCCGACGTTTGGAATATCACGGGTAATTTCCTCGGGCCCCAGTTTCGTATCACGAGCCATAACTTCGAATTCTTCGAGGTGGATCGATGTAAAGACGTCTTCGCGCACAATGCGTTCGGACAGCAAAATCGAATCCTCAAAGTTATAACCGTTCCATGGCATAAACGCGACCAGTGCGTTACGGCCCAGCGCCAGTTCACCCAGCTGTGTGGATGGACCATCGGCAATAATATCGCCCGCCTTGATCAAATCACCAACACGTACAAGCGGACGCTGATTGATACAGGTGCTTTGGTTCGAACGTTGGAATTTTTTCAATTTATAGATATCAACCGTCGCTTCTTCTGCAACCAGACCGTCAGTTGCACGCACAACGATACGGTGTGCTTCAACCTGAACCACAACACCGCCGCGGCGCGCGGTAACAGCAGCACCCGAATCACGGGCAACAACAGCCTCCATCCCGGTACCAACAAGCGGCGCATCCGAACGAAGAAGTGGAACAGCCTGACGTTGCATGTTCGATCCCATGAGCGCACGGTTCGCGTCATCATTTTCCAAAAACGGAATAAGCGCGGCCGCAACCGAAATCACCTGTTTTGGAGAAACGTCAATGAATTCAATCGATTCACGTGTCGCCATCAAGTTCTCACCAGCCTTACGGCAAGAAATCAGATCGCTGATGAAATGACCTTTTTCATCAAATTCAGCGTTTGCCTGAGCAATTGTATACCGCGCCTCTTCCATCGCGGACATATAGACAACGTCATCAACAACTTTACCATTTTCAACACGGCGATAGGGGCTTTCGATAAAGCCATACTGGTTCACACGTGCATAGGACGACAGCGAGTTAATCAGACCGATGTTCGGACCTTCCGGTGTTTCAATCGGGCAGATACGGCCATAGTGGGTGGGGTGAACGTCACGCACTTCAAACCCGGCACGTTCACGTGTCAAACCACCACGACCCAATGCAGACAAGCGGCGCTTGAGCGTAATTTCGGACAGCGGGTTGGTTTGATCCATAAACTGCGACAACTGGGACGAGGCGAAAAATTCACGCACCGCAGCGCCAACAGGTTTTGAATTGATCAAATCGTGCGGCATGTAGTTATCAATATCAACCGAACTCATCCGTTCGCGAATAGCCCGTTCCATACGGGTTAAACCCAACCGAATTTGGTTTTCAAGAAGCTCACCCACCGAACGGACACGGCGGTTTCCAAGGTTATCAATATCGTCAATATCCCCACGACCATCTTTTAGATTGTGAAGATATTTCACGATCGCCAGAATGTCTGCCTTACGCAAAACACGGAATTGATCATCACAGTTCAAATCCAGACGGGCATTCATTTTTACACGGCCCACAGCGGATAAATCATAACGCTCTGGATCAAAGAAAAGGGAACGGAACAGCGCATCAGCCGATTCAACGGTGGGCGGCTCACCCGGACGCATCACACGGTAGATATCGATCAACGCTTCTTCACGGGTTTCACATTTATCCGCCAGCAGCGTATTACGCATGTAAGGACCAACGTTCACGTGATCAATCGCGAGCATCTCAATTTTGGACAAACCCAGTTCATGGATCTGTTCCATATCTTTTTCAGACACTTCATGACCAGCTTCAAACAGAACCAGGCCTTTTTTCTCGTCAATAATATCGGTTGCAAGGTAACCCGTAATCAGTTCTTCGTCCTGAACCAAAACCTCTTTTACGCCCTGTTCAATAAATTGCTTAATCAAACGCGCCGTCAGTTTTGTCCCAACTTCGGCCAAAACCTTGCCATTTGCGGCATTCACAAGGTCATACGTGGTTTTCATCCCGCGCAGGCGTTCACCTTCAAACGGGGTCTTCCAGCCGCCAGATTTACCATCCACACGGGTATAAACCTGGGTATCATATACGCTTTTCAGGATCTCTTCGTTCGTCATACCCTGAACCATCAATGGATCAACGGGCTGATCTTTTGCTTCTTGCTGCGCGCGATACACTTCAGTTGCATGCGCATCCAAAGAACGCAGCAACGTGGTCACTGGCAATTTACGGCGACGGTCGATACGAACGTTCAAAATATCTTTGGCGTCAAATTCAAAATCAAGCCATGAACCACGGTATGGAATAACGCGCGATGCAAACAGATATTTACCAGAAGCATGCGTTTTACCGCCATCATGATCAAAGAAAACCCCCGGGGAACGGTGCATCTGAGATACAATCACACGTTCAGTTCCGTTGATGATAAATGTCCCATCCTTGGTCATCAGGGGCATATCCACCATATAAACATCTTGTTCTTTAATATCGCGGATCGAGCGCAGACCAGTGGTTTCATCCACATCAAAAACAGACAAGCGCAGTGTGACGCGCAGCGGCGCGGAATAGGTCATCCCGCGGGTCCGGCATTCTTCCACATCAAACTTGGGCACTTCCAGTTCATATTGAACAAAGTCAATTTCGGCACGGCCGCCAAAATCCTTGATCGGGAAAACGGTAGAAAGAACTTCCTGCAAGCCCGCAACTTTGCGCGATGCTGCTGGAATATTCATCTGCAAAAAGCTTTCAAATGAATTGCGCTGTTTTTCAATCAGGTTGGGCAGCTGAGCCACTTCGCGAATTTTACCAAACGACATCCGGACACGTTTACGGCCTGTATAGCTATCCACCGAATCCGCGGCCACAACGGGCACATCCATCTTTTGACGAAACGCTTTGACAGGACCTGTCGCAACGCCTTTTTTAGCTTTTGGAGATTTCGTAGCAGCAGCCGTTTTTTTCACGGTCATGACGTGTCCTTCCTTATGACAATTTCTAAACCCCAGCAAATGGGGACAAAGATCAATATTCAATACATATGGAGGCGCAATCCGGTAGCATTCCCCCCTTTGGATTTACCCGTTTCAATGGCCGCGCGAAGCCATAAAAACAATTCCAAAACAAAGGGTTAAGGTATAAAAAGGGCGCAATAAACCCATTCCAAGACCTTGTGGATACGACGGGTTTTAAGGGATTTTAACCCATTTGTAAAGGGTTTTTATAAGGGATGTGCAACGCAAAAGCATCCCCCCTTGCACTTTATATTTCCAGACGTATGATCAGGCCAGTTTCACATACCTTCATATCATTCCATCTAAAGGAAAATTATGGCAATATCACCTTTTTTGCGCACCCGCCAAACAAAAATTGTCGCCACCATGGGGCCCGCAAGCAACACGCGCGACATGATCGAAAAACTCTTTATCGCCGGTGTCGATGTCTTTCGTTTGAATTTCAGCCATGGCACCCATGCTGAACACGCCCAGCGCCTGGCCCATATTCGGGACATCGAAAAAGCCTATAACCACCCCATTACAATTCTGGCCGATCTTCAGGGACCAAAATTACGGGTAGGACAGATTGAGAACGGGGGCATCGACCTGTCGCCCGGCCAGTCCATCCGCCTGGACCTGGATCCCACAATCGGAAACAGCATACGGGTTCCTCTTTTGCATCCTGAAATTATCGCAGCCATGCATGCCGGCAGCACCCTGCTGTGCGATGATGGAAAAGTCCGGTTAGAAGTCACGGAAAAGGGTAAAGATTATCTGATGACCAAAGTCGTTGCAGGCAAACGCCTTTTGCAGCGCAAGGGTGTAAATGTCCCCGACGTTGTTTTACCGATCCCCGCATTAACCGAAAAGGATCGTGTGGATCTGGACGCCGCATTATCCATGGGCGCGGATTATATCGCACTCTCTTTTGTCCAAAAACCAGAAGACGTGACCGAAGCACGCGCCATCATCGGCGACCGTGCCGGTATTTGCGTCAAGGTAGAAAAACCGTCAGCGCTGGATTGCCTGGATGACCTGATTGCCCTGTCGGACTGTATCATGCTGGCGCGCGGGGATCTTGGCGTTGAAATCCCGGCTGAAAAAGTGCCCAGTACACAAAAACGGGTTTCACGCGCCGTACGCGCCGCCGGAAAACCATTGATCATCGCCACACAAATGCTCGAATCCATGATCGAAAGCCCCACGCCGACCCGTGCCGAAGCATCCGACGTTGCAACCGCCGTCTATGACGGGACCGATGCTGTAATGCTTTCGGCCGAAACCGCAAACGGGTCCTATCCGTTAGAAGCCGTCAGTATAATGGACCGTATCTGCACCCAGGTTGAAAAAGATCCACTTTACCCAGATT
>CAZQLB010000009.1:0-13964 GCA_964593915.1 uncultured Pseudobdellovibrionaceae bacterium | reverse complement strand
ATGCGTATCGAATTTCCATCGGATCAAAGCAGTGCACATGATGCCATCACGCGCGCCGCCTTTTCTGTCGCCCATGACATTGGCGCACGTGCGGTCGTCTGTTATAGCCACAGCGGAAAAACAGCCCGCCGCATGGCACGACACAGACCAGCATCCCCTATTTTGACATTAACTCCATTTGAATCGGTGGCCCGTCAACTGGTTTTAGGGTATGCCACACATCCGGTTATTGTGCCGGCATTGGATCAATTATCAAAGGCCGTGGAAACAGCCGTTCAAGTCGCAAAATCAGAGGGTCTGGCCAAACAAGGGGATAAATTGGTGATGACCGCCGGTGTTCCCCTGGGTCATTCCGGGACAACCAATATTGTCCGCATGATTGACGTGACCTAGGACCTGTCCTTATTCACTTGACCCATGACGATAAAGAAAATTACAGGATTAAATCGGCAATAATCTCGGCCGCTGTCTTTTTGCTGTCAAATACCTTGACCATCATATGGTCCGGACCGACAAGATAAATATAGGCCGAATGATCCATGGTGTACCCATCCGGTTTCGTTGGATCTGTCACAACCTTGGCTGCATAAACCCGAAACTGTTTCAAAACGTGATCCATCTGGTCATGCGATCCGGTCAAGCCGATAATGCGCGGATCAAATTGATCGGTATACGCCAAAAGCCGCGCCGGCGTATCGCGGTCCGGATCCACGGAAATAAACAGCGGTGTGATACGCGCAGAAACAGCGGGATCCAATCCATTCATCACATCCGTTATTTTCAGCAGTTCCGCCGGACAAATCGCCGGACAAGATGTAAATCCGAAGAACACAAGTTTATAAGGTGTTTGAATATCTTTTTCTGTAAACGGTTTCCCTGTTTCTGATATCAGGGTAAAGGACCCGCCAATCGGGCTTGCCGTCAGTGTCTTTCCCACCTGCTCCTGTTTTGTTGGAGGCACGGGCGACCCCATCATCCGAACCCCCAGAAAGCCCAAAAACAGAACCAGGGCAAGACCTGAAACAATAAAAGATATTTTTGCCATTTCACATTTTCCTATACAAAGAAAAAAGGGCGAACCATTTAACAGCCCGCCCTACTTTAAACTGTTTTTCAGTTATGCGTGAACCGAAATTAACGGCCAGCAGTCACCAGGCTGTACAGCAAACGCACCCCGAACCCGGTCGATCCCTTTGGCCCCGGCAGTAAACTGCGCGAACCATAGGCCGTCGCCGCGATATCCAAATGCGCCCATGTGGTCCCCTCTTCAATAAAATGTTCAAGGAAACCAGCAGCGGCACAAGACCCGCCCTCACGGTCCCAGCTGGACAGGTTTTGAAGGTCAGAAATACTGCCCTCCATCGCCTTGCGGAAGCCCTCATCAAGCGGCATGCGCCATAAACGCTCGCCCGTCGATTCTGCTGCCGACGACAGGCGTGTCCAGAATTTATCATTGTTCACAAAGGCACCAGCGTAACTGGATCCCAATGCAATCACAATCGCCCCGGTCAAGGTAGCCAGATCCACAATTTCGGATGGTTTATAGGTCTTTTGAACATAGGATAAAACATCCATCAAGACCAATCGGCCTTCGGCATCGGTGTTCAACACCTCAACCGTTTTACCCGCGTGTGAAACCAGAATATCGGATGGACGAATAGCATTGCCATCCGGCATATTTTCAGCAAGACCAACCGCGCCAATCACGTTTGCTTTGACCTTATTCAAAGCAACAGCCTTCATCGCGCCGACAACAGCCGCCGCACCGGACATATCAAATTTCATTTCTTCCATATGGGGAGACGGTTTAATATTAATACCGCCGGTATCAAAGGTCACGCCCTTGCCCACAAAAGCAATCGGCCCTTCGCCTTTTTTCGGTTTTCCGCCACCGTCCCAGCGCATAATCACCATACGCGGGGGACGCACCGATCCCTGACCAACGCCCAAAATGCCGCCCATTTTATGTTTGGCCAAATCTTTTTCATCAAAGATTTCAACCTTGATTCCCAGCGGTTTTAATTCTTTTTCCGCATATTTTGCAAATGTTTCGGGATAGATATAGTTCGGAACATCATTTGCCAGATCACGGGTTAAATACACACCCGCCGCCACATTCAAATGAGTATCAATCAAAGCCGCTTGTTTTTTATCACCGTCGACATCAATACCGATGGTCACAAGTTTGCCCAGCTTGTCATCCGCTTTTTTGGTTTTGTATTTGGTAAATTCATATGCAGCAAGCATCATCCCTTCGGCAACGCGTGCCAAATGTTCATCAATCAGCCCCGATTTTTTATCATGCTGCGCCAGCAAAACCTTGCGTGCACCAGCCGCGCGCAGAGCCGTATAAATTCTACCGCCCAGCATGGTCCAATCATTGATTTTCGTCTTTTTATCCTTATCCGCCCGCAATCCAACCAGCAAAACCCGTTCATAGTTGGATTCTTCGGGCATCGGAACCACCAATGTCTGACCCCATTTCCCATTAAATGCCGCATGCGTATCATCAGCATTACCGATCAGATTGCTATAAAATTCTTTTAAATCCTCGGCATCCAGGGGGACGCGGCCCGACCCATCCACCCCAACAACCAAGGTATCAGCATCCAGATCTTTCACTTTTGTGGTAATGACAAGAGTCATAACAGGTTCTCCTTTTTTATGGCACGGGATATAAAATCCACCCAAGTCATGCTAGCCCCGATCATTCCCCTTTGCAATATTTGAATATCATTTTCCCGTTATTTATATTATGAATGGATAAAACAAGGAACCGTCAGAAAATGACCGATAAAAAGGATAAACCAACATCACGTGAAAAGGCCGTTCGGGTCAAAACAGGCCGATTCCGGAAAAGCTCGTCCACCAAATGGTTACAGCGTCAACTGAACGACCCCTATGTCCACGAGGCCCAGCGGCTGGGATACAGGTCGCGCGCGGCTTTTAAATTGCTGGAAATTGATGAAAAGGTCAAAATCCTCAAACCCGGACAAATTATTGTGGATTTAGGGGCCGCGCCCGGCGGCTGGTCCCAGGTGGCCGCCGCCAAAAAAATGAAAAAGGTGGTTGCCATTGATCTGCTCGATATCGACCCCATTCCCGATGTTGATTTTATCCAGATGGATTTTATGGATGATGCCGCGCCCGCCCTGCTGATGGAACATGCGGGCGGCATGGCCGATGTTGTCCTGTCCGACATGGCCCCAAACACCAGCGGTCACCGCGAAACCGATCATTTGCGCATTATTGCTTTGGTCGAAGCGGCATATGACTTTGCCTGCCAGATTTTGAAACCAAAGGGCGCCTTTGTTGCCAAGGTGTTTCAGGGCGGCGCCCAGCACGAATTACTGGCCCGGATGAAACAAGATTTTGCCGTCGTACGGCATATCAAACCACCATCCAGCCGCAAGGAATCATCCGAACAATTTGTGGTCGCCACTGGCTTTCGCGGCACATCAAAAGACGCGTAAAAAAAGGGGCGGATAAAATATATCCGCCCGCATTCCAAGAATTTTTCATGCCGTTTTACGCCGCTTCCTTGCCCGCCCCAAACCGGTCACGGTACAGGGTTGTAAAATCAATAGGCGTGAGCAAAAGTGGCGGAAAACCACCAGCCGTCACCAAATCAGACAAAGTTTGGCGCACAAACGGGAACCCCAGGCGCGGCACTTCGATCAGCAGCAACGGATGACGATAGGTATCAGGCACATCCGCCAAAGAAACAGCCATCGCATAATCAATGTCGGCCAGGAACAAGGGATGTCCATCCTTTGTTGCCCGTACGCGTAATTCGATCACCACTTCAAAAAAATCTTTGATCCCCAGGGGGTTTTCAGAAAGTTCACGCACATCCAGGTGAACCCCCACATCCATATGAGGAGCCGCGCCAGAAAGCGCAAGCGTCGCCGGCGCGCCCGGATTTTCAAAAGAAATATCCTTCACATACTGCGCATGCACTTTAATCGGTAAGTTTTGTAAATTTTGGGTTTGATCCGTCACTTTTTGTTCTCCATTAAAATATTAACTGGCTTTTTTATACAGCGCTTCGTTTTGAAAGGGAATAAGAGCCATAACACATCCATCCCTGTACACAGATGTCCTTGTTAAAATATCGTGCGTCAAAAGTCCAATCGCTCCATTCGCCTTGTTAGATCCCGTTCGATTAAACACAATGTCATCGGCAGCGCCCAATGATAAACCAGACCGGACCAGCTTTTCAACCTGGGGCGGCAATGTAAATGTCGAACAGCGTTCCGCACTGATATCACCAGACGAATCCTGAATAACAACCCATACCACAGAACAAAGCTTTCCGCCGCGATCTTCAAGCCCGCCCTCAAACGATACCCAATAATCAGCGTCAAAACAAAGTGTGCGGGCATGTGCAAGACGGTTATACGCCCCGCGCGATGTTTCATCATCACTCATTGGCTGATCTGCAACACCGCTTTCCGCTGCCACCCCTTCAAATTCAAAAGAGGTATCCGGGAAAACAGCGGTAAACGCCCTGGTCGCCGCGTCAATCTTAACCCCATTTGTCGACGCAACAACAACTTTCATGGAAGTTCCCTTTTCAAAATAGGCTGTCATATCGAAAGTGGTAGCATACTCTTTTCTCTTTGACCAGAGAGGATGAATCCAGTATTTATACGAAAGAAGGCGCTTACAAAACCGTACTGATATGAGAAGCATCCCCATGCCCAATGACCTGATGACCTGGTTTGAATTTTTATCCTATATCGCAACCGCCTTGGGTATTCCGCTGGCCCTTTTTGTCTTTATGTTCGAGGAAAAGAAAGAACGACAAGCCGAACAGGAAGAGATTTATGAAAAACTAATGGACCATTATGCCCGCATTCAGGAAAAGCTGTTTGAATACCCCGAACTCGACCATCACGACACACCGCTGACAAACCCAGAAAATGCCCGGCGGCAATATATTTTGTATGAAATGCTGATCTCGCTTTTTGAACGGTCGTTTATTTTACTGTACGGCGAAACCGATCCCGCAAATCAGCGCATGTGGAAATCATGGGAAGATTATAATGCCGAATGGGTGCGCCGCCCCAATTTCCGGGCCGCCCTGCCGCAATTGATGCAAGGCGAAGACCCTGACTTCGCAAACTATATCTCAAGAATAAATCAGTAAGCTCCTATCCTCACACCGATGAGGGAAGCAAGCCCAAGTCCTGATCTTTTTTGGATGGGTAATACGATTTGGTAATCATTTTTATGTAGTCAGATATATTTATTATTTCCATACCATTCTGGACAGTCTTTTGGAAAAGTTCTTGAACATTACGCATCATGGACAATGCAAAAATCAACTGCTCATCAAGTTCAATAGATACCGAATCACGATAACCTGCACAAATTCCATATATAACTTTAGGCCGACTTGCATAGGGCATAAACTCGTTTTCACGGTGTCTAGAATAATGAACACGGCTAAAATCAAATATACCAGATATAACCTGATCTTCCCAATGCATATTCCCCTCGTGCAAATCACCAAAGATTACAGACCTATTTATAGGGGCGTGAATATATGTTTCATATGCTGATTTTAATTTAGTAGCTGTTGCTGGGGGTAATTTATCAAATAATGACCTAATAAATGGTTCATCAATATCTGGATATAAACTTTCTGTTTCAGATAAAAAATGAGCGCTATTTTTCCACCCCTGCTGACCTGCACAAAGATCTAAACTTTTATGTAACAGTCCGGCATTATATCCTACCTGATAACCATATTGGAAATATTCAGAAACATCTTTTGGAATCCGTCTACTGCAACCGTGGATTCGGGTCATAACATAAAGATCCCCAATAGGAAGCTGTTCTATCCCTTCATCCTCAAGGGAAACATGGTGTACAACACGGGGAACGGAAACACCTATTGCAACACACGTAGAAAAAATTGATTTTAAAAGAACAGGTTCAGGCGAAGCTTTTTTATCGTGAGATTTGTATATACCCTTTACAATAAAGTCTTCCCCAATTGATGCCAACATACCTTCTGCCCCCGAATTTTCGGCATAGCCCAAAAGACAAGCATCGGAAAGCCACGGAAATATGTCTTTAAGGCGTTCCAAAATATCTGCAGGTTCCATTTTTAAACCTTTTGTTTTCCATACAATAAGCTTTGAATATATAGAACTATAGATTAGTTATAATATATTATTATGTCAATAATAAACTTCTTCGAAAATGGGGCAAAACAACGTACCCTATTTCCCATGAATTTGCTGCTGCGTATGCTTTATGTCATTGTTTTATCTTATTTTCGTCCGCGGATTGCTGATGTTTTAGCGCCGCAGCGGTTGACACTGCGCGTTCTGCCTACCGACCTGGATACCAACGGGCACATGAACAATGGCCGGTATTTTACCCTTATGGATCTGGGCCGATTTGACCTGATCCTGCGATCCGGCCTGCTGTCCATGATGATGCATAAAAAAAGCGTTCCCGTCCTGGCCGCCACAACCATCCGCTTTCGCCTGGACCTGGATTGCTGGCAAAAATACCATTTAGACACCCGTATCTTATGCTGGGACGACAAATGGCTATATATGGAACAGCGGTTTATCTATGCGGACGGCCAAAAAAAAGACGTGGTCGCAGCGATCGCCCTGCTCAAAGGGGGATTTTACGACCGAAATGGAAAAACAACCGTTCCCACCCGAGATGTCATGCATATGATGGGACTGGACATACCCACCCCAGCCTTTCCGGTTGCCGTCACCGAATGGATTCAGGCGGAAAATGCCCTGCGCGATGTCACAAAAACAAATCTTTAGAAAATAGTGTCTTGCACGCCCCGAATAAAAAAAGGTAAAAAAGGACCATGACAACCGACAAGTGCACCCCTCACTTCCCGTCCGATCTCCCTTCCCCTCTGACCCTCAAGGAACGAGCCTGCACATCCGTGCTTGCCCTGTGCGGGGATACAGGCCGGACCGTTTTGAATATTATGGGTGATTTGGGTCATTTAATCTTCTTTATGGCACAAAGCATTTTTCATGCCTTGATCCCGCCGTATTTTCTGCGACTAACCATCCGCCAGTTTATGGAGATTGGATATTATTCATTGCCCGTTGTCGGCATGACAACCTTGTTCACTGGAATGGTTCTTGCGCTTCAAAGCTATACGGGCTTTACGCGCTTCAATGCTGAAAGCGCCATTTCGGCCGTTGTGGTTTTATCCATCACCCGTGAACTGGCCCCCGTCCTGGCTGGCCTGATGGTTGCCGGGCGTGTCGGTGCCTCCATCGCCGCAGAAATCGGCACCATGCGGGTTACAGAACAAATTGACGCCATGCGGACCCTGTCGGTCCATCCGTTCCACTATCTGGTCGCCCCGCGGGTATTGGCCGGCACATTCATGCTGCCCATCCTTGTCCTGATCGGCGATTTAATCGGTGTATATGGCGGATACGTCGTCAGTGTCCATATCCTGGGGTTCAACACCGGGTCTTACCTGTCTCAAACATGGGACGTCCTGGAAGCCATGGATGTCATATCCGGCTTGCTCAAGGCGGGAGTCTTTGGATTTGTGGTATCCGTTATGGGATGTTACCACGGTTACTATGCCAAGGGCGGGGCCCAAGGCGTGGGGGCCGCAACAACCTATGCCGTTGTTTCTGCTTCTATTCTCATTCTCATTACAAACTACTTCTTAACACAGGTGTTTTTCTCATGAGCACAGGGATAAAAATCGCCCTGCGCGGCGTTAAAAAAACATTTGGCACAAAACAGGTGCTGCGCGATGTCAATTTGGATGTACGCGAGGGCCGGTCTTTAGTCGTCATCGGCGGATCCGGAACCGGCAAATCTGTCACGATTAAATGTATTCTGGGCTTAATCGCTCCCGATAGCGGCACAATCGAACTGGATGGCCAGGATATCACCCATGTAAAGGGCAGTGCCCGCGATGCCTGCATGGAACAATTCGGTATGCTGTTTCAAGGCGGCGCCTTGTTCGATTCATTAAAAGTATGGGAAAACGTTGCTTTTCGGTTGATGAATGCGCAAGGCATGCCAAAGGCTGACGCCCGCAAAATCGCCCTTGAAAAATTAAAGGCTGTGGGACTGGGCCCCTTGGTTGCAGACCTGTACCCATCTGAATTATCCGGCGGCATGCAAAAACGTGTATCATTGGCGCGCGCCATTGCCGCAAATCCAAAAGTGATCTTTTTTGATGAACCCACAACCGGGCTGGACCCCATTACAGCCGATGTTATTAATAACCTGATTGTTCAGTGTGTAAAGGACTTGGGCGCAACCGCCTTTTCCATTACCCACGATATGGGATCGGTCCGTAAAATCGCCGATGATGTAGCCATGATCCACGAAGGGCGGATCATCTGGCACGGCACGGTTGAGGAAATGGATACAACCGATAATCCCTATGTCCAGCAATTTATAAAAGGGCAGGCCGAAGGCCCCATCAAAGTGGGATAAGACCCAAGAGGATAGCGCCGTATATTGTATATTATGCAGAACTTACGCTACATCCCCACGATCACAAGCGCATGACCCGGGATAATCTCCTCGCCGCTAGGACCGACAAAATCCAACAGAACATCCAACGGAATATAATCGAGCGATATCAGCTTTTTTGTACTCGGATCTTTAAATCCAATCAGTTTTGAAGAATTGGCCCGGTTAAAAAGAGCATTCCCCAAAGACATCATATCCCCACCCGTTGAAAAGATATAAACAGTCCTATTGTCACCGCTTCCTGTCACATAATTTGACCAATTGCTGGGGGTCCTTGAATACCCCGTTGTCCAATAGGATTTTCCACCATCAGAACCCGATAATTGATCGGCTGTTACTGTTTGATCCATAAAAGCTGGATGATCTTTGACGTATTCAAGAACAGCCATACGATATTGAACAAGGCGCGTTACCGCAACATCCTCTGAAAATTTATCCATTGTTCGTTCATTTTTATACGTATTCACCAAAACAGCAGTGGATACCAGCATCATAAAAACAAAAGCAATCCAAAGTGGATACATAATCCCCCCTATTTACGCGTTTTCTTTAAACGGTCTAAATCCGCCTGAGTCTTGGATGACACACGGCTTGATGACAACAACCGACTACGCTGAAGATGAATTTCACTACTGACATGATCAAACCGTCGCTGTCTGATCATATGGCGAACACCTTGATTTTCTTCATCACCAAGCCAAAGAGCTTCAATTTTAGGCCGCTTTGGCTCTCCCTCTAATGTCTGATGCATAATACATAAAAGCCCATTCGCAAGCAAACTCGCGACATCTTCGGATGTTCCCAATGTGCCATTCGCAAGAGTATAAAGGCGTTCAATCGACATTGGAACCGAATCAGCGTGGGTTGTACAAATAACCAATCGCCCATTGATCGAAGCGCGTAACGCCTCGCTTGCTGTTTCCGAATCGCGCACCTCTCCTAAAAAGATGATATTGGGGGCATATCGCGCCGTTTTACGGCACATATCCCCAAATTCACCTTGATCCACCCATGTTTGATAACATACCCCGTTGCCATGCGGCCCCTCCAGCGGAAGTTCAGGGGGGTCCTCAATCGTAATCGCAACCCCTCCGTATCGTGTTAATCTTTCCTTGATCAAGGCCGACGCTGTTGTGGTCTTCCCCTGTCCAAACGCACCAGCAATCACAATCAATCCCGTAATATTTGGCCGTAAAATCTGTTCCAAAAGGCCAGGATGAATATTCAGGTCCATAATAGAGGGCACCGACACAGGCAAACGCCGTAAAACAAAAACAACATCTGATATACTTCTGATCACCGATGCACGATAGGCCATACTTTGGTGCCGAATGGTAAATTCATCCCGACTTATATTATCCTGGTTACGCAGACACAAGCTGCGCAGAGCCGCCAATTCTGGTAACAATTCAGCTGGCGCCGGCATCAGTTGAGATTCCCCCTGAAGCCCCGCAAACCATGACTGATCCTGACCCAAATATAAATCATTGAATGGTAAAGAAGATAACATCGATATACCTTTTTTAAAAAGAATCTATGCTCCATTATAGAAAAAATACATTAAATCTTTGTTATTTTTGGCCATAAAAAATCCCCCCGTGAAAATACGGGGGGATTATTCAGATACATGAAAACCCGATATCAGTTGCTGCTAAATACGATATCGTTTTTATCCGCTGAACACGCCGTCGCTGCAGCTGTAGGTGTAAGGGGTATTGTTTGAGCCGCGCTACCAATTTTGACACCTGACCACGACGTTGTCCCGGTTGAAAGGGAGATACAAACATCTTTAGGGACACCTGCAACACCAATATCAAACGTATTCGTATCCCCCGTAATTGTCACGGCCCCGCCCAAGACATGCGTCAATGTTGTTCCGTCGTCACTAACACGAACAGTTGTCGGCAAACGGTTTGCAGCAACCAATGTTGAAACCAATGACCCGTCACCATAATTCCCCTGGCTAGCCCAGATACTTTTCACCGCACCGCGAATAGAGGTCACGTCTTGTAAAAGCTGGGTTGAGGATTGTGATACGCTTGCAGCGTTATAAAGTGCAAGCGCCCCCGCGACAACAGCCGCCACAACAGCCAAAGCCGCCAAAAGTTCAACAAGCGTAAGACCACGCTGGTTTTTAAATTTCTTTTGAACCGATGTGAGCTCAAAAGCCTGTGTTGCTGTATGTGTCATGATAAAGTCTCCTTTTGGTTGGTTGAAAAAATTACATATTCCGTGTTTGCATAATCGTTGTCATTTGAAGTTCCATCGCGATCAACCCGCTGACCATAAACGCAATCAAAAGCCCAACCAACATAACACAAACACCAAATATAATATTCATGATTCCCTGAACTTTTTCCACACTGGTATTGATCCATTCCCGTCCAATAATGTTAAGGGCGTTTTCAAAACCAGACAGGTGCGCATAAACACCAAGGTCATCAATAATTTCCCGGTCTGGAAATTCATATCCAGATTGGGCCAGGGCATCCCCCGCATTCAATCCTGAGCGCATCCCTTTCAGACAAGCATAAACCCGGCGCCGTAGCCAAGGCGATGCACCTTGCGAAAGCCGCTCAAGCGCTGTTTCAACACGCATTCCCGCCCCCACCAATGTTGCCAAAGAAATCATCCACACACTACCCACCACCACACGATAAAGGTTATAGGGAGGATAACGATCCAATTTAATCCGAAATCCCTCGCTCCATCGGGACAAAGAAAAAATAAAAGCAACTATAATAAAAACCAACACGGCAATAATAACAAAAATATAATCTCGCGAGAAATTTGCAACATCCACAATCGTCCGCGCCATTCCCGTCCACTGATCGTCTTTTACAATATTGGAAAACACAGGGATGATTTTAAAACTAAACATAATCAAGGCAGCAAAGGCGATCGCTACAAGCACAATAGGATACGCAATACCACCAATCACCGCGTCACTAATTTTCTTTTTGGCATCCATCACTTCAGCCGAGGCATTCAGTGTTTTATCAAGGGTCCCCGAAAACTCACCCGCAGAAATCAGCATTTGTTCATCCTGCTGAACCCAATCCTTAACGGCCTGAGATAACCGGCTACCGTTCCGAATTTCATCCATCCAGCTTTTAAGCGCAACTGCCGTTGCATCTCGCCCCATACCACTTTGAACACGACGTGTATACATGGTCCGCAGGGCATCCAAAATTGGAACACCATTCGATAAAAGAGTCGATAGTTTACGCCATAATCGTTTACGTCCCTGACCATTCATCCGGAACATAAACTTTTGAAAAGAGAGTTCTAAATCATTCAGCATGATGCATCCCCATCTTTGTCACAGCAGGTACCGGCAATTCAGCATCCAAAAGCCCCACAATATCCTCGGCCTGAAAGGGGTCAATAACGCCTTCGCCTACTTTTTGAATGGCGTGCTGCAACATAGAAATAGCCCCCAGTTGATAGCGAATATAATCAATGGCCGCCATCCGCTCGCCCCGTTTAATCAAAGCCATCAGATTATTATCTGTCATAACAGTCTCGGCAACAACAGTTCGCCCCATCACACCAGTATGGCGACATTCCGCGCATCCTTCGCCTTGCACATACACCTGGGAAAGGGGCACAACCCGTTCAATACGTGCAATATCCGCAAGGTTAAACTGATCCGCAACATCCATCAATTTCCGTTTACAATGCGGACACAATCTTTTTACAAGACGCTGACAAATAAGACCTGCAATAATGGTTGGATCTGTTAATAATTCAGCATCCACACCCAAATCCCGAAAACGATCAATAATCGCAATCGCGCTGTTCGCATGAACAGTGGTCCAAACCTGGTGTCCCGTCATCGCGGCCTGTACAGATAGCCGAGCCGATGGTTTATCCCGCACCTCGGAAAGCATAATGATATCAGGGTCAAGACGCATCGATGCCTTAATCGCTTTTTGGAATTCAGCTGAACGAATTTCCTCGGTATCCGCATTGGCAACCGGTGTTTGAACGGCTCCGGGAATAGGGTATTCGGGCGGATCCTCAACCGTAATAATATGTTTACGCCCCTGTGTTTCAAGGATAATAGAGGCCAGCACCCGTTGCAGCGTTGTAGACTTCCCAGAACCGGTGGGACCCCCAATCACAATAATCCCGGTCGGTTTCTTTTTCAAAAGGGTAATAATATCCGCCTGATCCGAATGATATCCTAAATTCACCAAATCCAAATCTGCACTCGTGTCATTATATAACAAACGAAGCACCATAACGTATCCATCGACCTGCGGTGATGTTGCAATACGGATACCATCAAGATTTGTCGGAAGTTTAGATCGTTCAGAAATACGCGCATCCTGGCGGGACAACTGCTCAAACGTTGAATCGGATACATCGGCCATCGCCTGATAAATCGTCGAACACAGTTTTTCCCCATATTCAAAGGGATGCTCTTCCGCAAATTCCAAATCATTATGAACCCGGAAAAGAATCTGGGTCCGTTGTCGTCTGCTCACACGAATATGAATATCCGACGCCCGCATGGATACAGCCCGTTCAAACAACGTCTTGGCCGCATTTTGCATATCTGTATGCTGAATTCTTCCTTTATCTGATGAATAATAATCCATCACAACAGACAAATCGGCATATTGGATGGTATGCTGAACCCCTAGCCGCTGTAGGCGCGAAACAAACCCCCGCACATGCGGATTCTGGGCATAGGTCTTCGCAATAATCAGATTACCGTTATCCAGTAAAACCAACATATTGCGCAGCTCATCCGAGATCTGGAACTCGCCGCCCTTGATTGTTAGAATCTTTGTCATTGTTATAAAAAATAAAAGAATTTAAATAAAATACGTACTATCTTATTTTAACCCGGAAAGAATGAAGATTTCGTTTAGGAAAAAGTAAGAGGCCACCCCAATGAATTTTTTGTAAAACGTACAATAAATTCATACGTCTATAGCGACTTTAAAAATGGCTATGGATATAGACACATTACGGTGCCATTTCAATTAAAGAAAGATATCCTGCTCCCCAAGTAGATTGAGCTCTGTCGTTATAACCGTATAGGGTGATTGTCCTATTATAAGATACTGGTTGTAATATGCGTTGCATGCTAGCGTCATTTGTATATCCATTCGGCGTACTAACGTCTGAGACCCCATACAGCACATTATTTTGATCATAAATCCGGATCCCTACAGCTGCCCCATGACTACCCGCCCCACTATCACTAATCCTTGTGGTTGCAAAAAGAAGAAGAGGGGGGGTATTTGCAGGAATAGTAACATTGCATATTGGGAACGTCGTACGCCCCACCATGTTTCCATATCCAGCTGAGCAGTGATATGCTTTTATACCGCTACTTCCCAAAGCGGCTTGCCAGGTTCCATTTTGGCAGGAGAGGATTTTACCGCTTGTATCACGGCCCAGGCGGCCATTATCGGCAGCGCCGCCCGCACAGGCGGATCCGG
>CAZQLB010000008.1:13084-19842 GCA_964593915.1 uncultured Pseudobdellovibrionaceae bacterium | reverse complement strand
AAAATGGACTTGCTGCTTATTTCATGTTTTTAACCCAAATAAGAGAAATTAGGCCTTAACATTCGCTTCGATGAAACGAACGGCATCCGCCATGGTCTGAATTTTTTCAGCGGCTTCATCCGGGATTTCAATTTCGAATTCTTCTTCAAAAGCCATAACCAGTTCAACGGTATCCAGGGAATCAGCACCCAGATCATCGATAAAGCTGGCGGTTTCGGTCACTTTGGACTCGTCAACGCTCAAATGTTCAACAACGATTTTTTTGACGCGTTCAAATACTGTCGACATCTTTTTTCCTTTTGTTAATGCTAAGGCGGTGACGCATCCTATAAAAAGATCCAAACACTGGATCCTTTTGGCATCTGCCGCCGACCATTTGTGAAAATGAACTTACCGATCTTGTCGACAGCTGTCTAGAGGGGAAATTATTGACATAATTATTTCCATATCTCTATGATAACTCTTGTTATTTTAGGTAAAGTTGCGTAAATTGGGGGGGTATTGTCTTTTTTTATGTTCACAAGAAAGCGCCGATTTTCATGCTTAACGGAAAAGTTGTTACCCTTTTTGGCGGCTCTGGTTTTGTTGGCCGGGCCGTTGTCTCACATTTGGCACGCGCGGGTTACACCGTTCGAATCGCCAGCCGTACCCCAAAAAGCTGTTATGCCCTCACCCTTATGGGTGTTCCTGGACAAATTGTTGCGCAATTTTATAACCCTGCACGCCCAGATACTGTTTCTGCTGCCATATCGGGCGCTCATGCCGTTATTAACTGTGTTGGTATCCTTTTTGAAAAAAAACGCCGGACCTTTCATGCCGCACACGTCGAACTTCCGCGTCAGATTGCAACTGCCTGTAAACTCCATCATGTGACACAGTTTGTGCACATATCTGCCCTTGGGATTGACACCAACACATCTGCCTATGCGGCATCTAAACGCCAGGGGGAACAAGTGATTAAGGATATTTTTCCAAAAGTGACTATTTTGCGGCCCAGTGTTATTTTTGGCCCCGATGATTCATTTTTTAACATGTTTGCCCGCCTGGCCCAGGTTTTACCCTTTCTGCCCCTTATCGGCGGCGGTAAGACAAAATTCCAACCTGTATATGTCGATGATCTTGCGCAGGCTGTTGCACACGCCATTGATAACCACAACATGCAGGGGAAAACATATGAACTGGCCGGCCCTGATACTTTAACATTCAAAGAGATATACCAGAAATTATTTCAATACACAGGCACCCCTCGTGCCCTTATTTCCTTATTACCTTCCCTCGCCCGCATGAAAGCTTGGTTCCTGGAATTTTTACCAAATCCTCCTTTAACCCGCGACCAAATCACATCGCTGAAATACGATAACGTCGCTTCTTCCGGCGCTTTGACATTCAAAGATATAGGCATCATCCCTGTGGCAATGGATAGCATTCTACCCACTTATCTTTCCTGCTACCGTGATGGCGGTAAATATGGGGATTTTAAACATGCGTAATTTTCTACTGGTCTTTCTTTCTGGGGTTTTCGTTTTTTGTGGAGCGGCTGCTCTACCATCGACCCTTCGTGCAGAGGTGCGAGAGGATGGCGTTGCCGCCTCCGTTAATAATGAAGCGATTACCGTTTCAGATGTGAAAGATCGGATGAAATTGATCATGGCATCTGCGGGGCTTCCTAATCAACCAGATGTGATTGCAAAACTCCGCCCCCAAATCGTTAATATGCTTATTGAAGAACGATTAAAAAAACAAGAAGCCATGCGGTTTAAAATTTCTGCGGCACCCGAAGATATTGAAACAGGACTATCCCAGGTGGCCGGTCAAAACAAAATGACAGCGGCCCAGTTTACAAAAATGTTATCGTCCCGCGGGATATCCATACGTACCTTAAAAGATCAGATTGAGGCTCAGATTTTGTGGATGCAGCTCGTTAATAAAAAAATTCGACCCCGCGTGAACGTATCGGATAAGGACGTTGACAGTGAAATGGCGCGGATTAAGTCAAAGATTGGCACCCCCGAATGGCTTTTATCTGAAATTGTCTTGCCCACATCAACAAAACAACAGGATAAGGCCTCATCCGACCTTGCCATCAAAATAATAGCACAAGTTAAGGCACAGCCTGCCTCGTTTCCAGGGATTGCCCGGCAATTCTCACAAGCCGCCGGTGCCAGCAATGGCGGCGATATGGGATGGCTTCCAGCTGATAACATTCCAGAGATTTTTTCTAAACCTATTGAAAAGGCCCAACCTGGTACATTACTTGGCCCTGCACGTACCCCCGCCGGGCTTCATATCCTGCTTATCCGTGATAAACGGAATATGACGCCAGAAACAATGCCAAAACGGGACGCTGTCATGAACCGTATTGGGACCCAGCGGCTTGATCGTGCACAGCGCCAATACCTGATGGATTTACAATCATCCGCTTTCATCGACATACGGGATGGCGGACATTGATTTTGGATGATCTTCCCCCTTTACGGGATATAATTGCCCGTTTTGATTTGCGGGCAAAAAAGTCACTGGGGCAAAATTTTATTCTGGACCCCGGTATTACGGATCGCATCGCGCTTGCAGGGCATATTCCAGAGGGTGCCCATATTCTTGAAATTGGTCCTGGACCTGGGGGGCTCACCCGCAGTCTATTAAAGTCAAAAGCCCGTAAGGTGACAGCGGCTGAACTCGATGACCGCGCGATTCTGGCCTTATCCGAACTGCAACAAGCAGCCGGAGTGAACCGTCTTGATATCCTGAAGATTGACGCCATGAAATTGGATATCAAAGAGATTTTTAAACAGGGCGAGCAAAATCTGATTGTTGCGAATTTACCTTATAATATTTCTGTGCCTCTTTTAATGAATTGGCTTTTTGTCATGGCGGAACATCCTGGCCTGATTACCCGTATGGCATTGATGTTTCAGCGCGAGGTGGCAGAACGGATTACAGCCTTGCCGCGGACGCCAGACTATGGCCGCGTAAGTGTCATTGCGCAGCACCTATGCCATACTCAAAATGTCATGACATTGCCACCCGGGGCTTTTTCGCCCCCACCAAAGGTTCATTCGTGTGTTGTCCAATTTACCCCACGTCATCTACCCCCTGATATCCCTGCCCTCTCTATTTTGGATGAGATTTTAGTAAAGGCCTTTGCTCAGCGGCGCAAAATGCTCCGCACAAATCTTAAGGATCATCTGGAATTGCTGTCAAAAGTTGGCATCCCCGAAACAGCGCGTGCAGAAGAAGTTTCGGTTGACCAGTATATTGCCCTTGCAAAGCTGGTACATGGACCATAAAAAAACCCTCTGTCCCAGCCAGAGGGTTTTTATTTCATTTTTAAATCATTATCCCTGACGCACTTCGTCCAAGAAACCAGCGATTTGAGCATTTAATTCATCTGCAACACGCGCGAGTTCCTCGGCTGTTTGCAACACCGTTTCTGCCCCCTGCCCTGTTTCAGATGCGTTTCTGGATACATCTTGAATCGTCTGGCTGACTTGCTGAGTTCCCGTTGACGCTTCGGCTACATTTCGGCCAATTTCAGATGTTGCAGCCGATTGTTCTTCAACTGCACTAGATACACTCGCGGCTGCATGGTCAATCTGCTGAACGTTATCAATAATACGGTTAACAGCATCGACAGAATTGCGAATTGCATCCTGAATTTTAACAACACGTTCATTGATATCTTCTGTTTTCTGGCTGGTTTCAAGGGCCAGTTTCTTGACTTCATCCGCCACAACAGCGAACCCTTTTCCGGCTTCACCGGCACGTGCTGCTTCAATTGTTGCGTTAAGAGCCAACAGGTTTGTCTGTTCCGCAATATCACGAATAGCCTCAACAACTTCGCCGACAGATTGGGCGTAGTCATTCAGCTGAGACACCGTTTCACTGGTTGTCGCGGCCTCTTGCGATGCTTGACTGGTGCGGTGAGCAACAGATGCCACTTGTTTTGCAATTTCTTGAGAAGATGCAGACAGCTCTTCGGATGCAGCAGCAACCGTTTGAACGTTTGCATCTGCCTGTGTCGCAGCCGATGCCACAACACCGGATGCATGTGCTGTCTGCTGGGACGATGCTGTTAATTGCGCAGCGGCAGCTCTCATTTCCTGAGCCGATGATGTTAATGTGTTGATGATATCCTTTGTCCGATGATCAAAATCATCCGCCATCATCCGCATACCCGCTTTACGTTCAAGTTCCGCCTCGTTTTTCATACGTTCTTGCTGCTGGCGCATTTCTTCAATGCGTACCAGATTTTGACGGAAAACTTCGACCGAACGCGCCATATCCCCCATTTCATCACCACGGGATTGATAGGGAACGTCAATCGCATATTGCCCCTCTGTCATGGTTTTCATCGTTGTAACCATTTGAGATAACGGTTTCGTTAATGTACGTGCATAAAAAAGCCCAATAAAAGCCATAATCAAAACGATTGCAATTGTAACCAAGAAAATCGACTTTTTGAGTTCGATAATCCCTGCAATTTCTTCCGCATATTCAATTTCGGTCATGACAACCCAGCGTGTCCCATGATAATCCAATGGCTCAACCGCATTAAATGCAAGCATACCTTCCATCGCTGTGACAACGCCGACACTATGTTCACCCTTTTCAATTCCTTTTCGTACCAAAGGTGTATCAACACGGCTTTCCAGAATTTCGGATGGTTCATCAGGTTTATGGAACCGGTTATCTGTCCGCACCAAAAAGTCAGATCCGATCAAATGCATATGGCCCGTTTCGCCCATGCCATCCGGTTTGTTTAAAACATCCATCATGCGGCCAATCGGCATTTGATAGGCCAACACCCCAAGAAGCGTTTTCCCATCTTCGGCATACACAGGGCTCCCCACAAAAGCAGCAGGAACCATATTAGATGGTGCATATTTTTCAAAATCAACAAAGGTTATTTCACCTGGTTTTAAAGTCTTTGCTTGATTAAAAACCTTGGCAATCCCTGTATCCTTCCACGGTCCATTGATCATATTGGTGGCAAAATCACGTTCCTTGAAAACCGTATAGACAACATTGCCATCCGGACGCATTAAGAAGATATCGTAAAGCCCCTTTGTCTCCAGAAATTTATTGAAATAGGGATGTAGACCAGAATGAATCTGGGTATATTTTGATCCATCACCAGGATTAACCATTTTATTTTTCTCACCCAATTTATTGGGATTTAATCCGCCTTCATCCGGAGAATCGATATAAATCTTTTGCAGAATGTCTTTGACCGTTTTTCCATATGGATTTTCAGCTGTATTCACTTCTAAAAAAGCAGAACCCAGTTCATTCAATGCCTGACGCGTAATTTCATCAGACGCCATTAAAACCAAGTCCTCATCAATCGACCGAAGATAATCAGCCAATTGAGACTTGCGTGCGGCAGTACTTAGTTCCAGTTTTTCTTCAATGTTATGAACAAGGGCATTTTGAGCCGCCGTCACCCCCTGATACGTCGTGATGGCGATAGAAACAAGCACCAACGTAATAATAATAGCGGGCAGTTTGAAAGAGATTTTTAGACGATTGAGGAGGGGCATTTTCTATGTCCTTTTTTTGAAGATCACATCGTGGGATAGAAACAAATTCCACCGGTATATAACATTAACACTTTTTCATGAAAGAATGAATAGTTTCTTAACGCATCTGAGAAGGAGTATTTTTACCGATTGATTGCACATTAAAAACGATACAAAAATGTATGGTGCACATACGATTATATTCTGACACCCCTGTTCATTATGTATGGATATGCGTACATAATTCTGATTATGTCACCCTTCCATAAATATGGTTATTCAAGGTTTAAAACCCCATGCCGTTTTTTACCGGCCGAAATTTTTGCCTTTCCATCTGTAAAATCAGCAGACGTGATTTTATACTGCGGATCGCTGATTGTTTGGTCATTCAGCCGCACACCGCCCCCCTCGGCCAGCCGACGGAACGCACCTTTGCTTTCCGCAAAACCCATGTCCACATAAATATCCGCCAATAAAACAGTGTTTGATTCAACGGTTTTGCCCGCAATTGTATAGACAGGTAAATCCGCACCCAAAGTACCCGCTTCAAACGTTGCATGCGCGGTTTCAGCCGCCTGACGCGCGGCATCCTCACCACGGCACAGGCGGGTTGCCTCAAACGCCAGAACCTTTTTTGCTTCGTTGATTTCCTGATCCCGCAAAGCCGCTAATTTACGGATTTCATCCATCGGAAGCAGGGTGAAGATTTTCAAAAACTGTTCAACATTACCGTCCTGAACGTTTCGGAAGTATTGGTAATAATCATAATCTGAACACGCTTCTGGGTTGACAAAAACAGCCCCCCCTTCTGTTTTGCCCATTTTTTTACCATCCGGTGTCGTCAGAAGCGGGACAGTCATCCCAACCAGCTCCAGCTGGCTTTTTTTATGCCCCAACTCAACACCGCTGATAATATTTCCCCATTGATCCGATCCCCCGAATTGAATCTGACACCCATATTTTTTATACAGTTCGACAAAATCATACCCTTGCAGGATCATGTAATTAAATTCAATAAACGTCATGGGCAGTTCACGGTCCAGCCGCTGCTTCACCGATTCAAATGTCAGCATCCGGTTGATTGTGTAGTGCAATCCAATTTCACGTAAAAATTCAATATATCCAAATCCAGATAACCAGTCATAGTTATTCACCATAACAGCCCGATTGTCCCCGTTGTCATAGTCCAGAAATCGGGTAAAAACAGTCTGCATCACCCCAATATTTTTGTTTATATCT
>CAZQLB010000008.1:1481-13074 GCA_964593915.1 uncultured Pseudobdellovibrionaceae bacterium | reverse complement strand
CCCCCCACCCATTAACGTAATGGGTTTATGTCCGCATTTTTGAAACCAGTGCAAAAGCATTAATGTGAACAAATGGCCAATATGCAAACTGGTCCCCGTTGGATCATAGCCGTTATATCCCACCGCCATACCGTTTGCGCATAGTTCATCCAGCTTGTCTAAATTCGTGCATTGATTGATAAATCCACGTTCCTGCAAAATATGCAAAAATTCTGATTTCAAGATTTTCGATCCTTGGTATGATGGGTTCACAACACTATAGGTTTTATAATATGACATCCGAAAAATCCAGCTTTATTCCTGATACCCCGCACCGTATTTATCGCGCCTTGGGGTTTATGAGCGGCACATCAACAGATGGTGTAGATGCCGCCATTATTGAAACAGACGGGCGTTTTCATATTCGGATCATCGCTCATACCTATGTTCCCTATACCCCCGCTATGCGCCAGGATATACAGGCCTGTTTCGGTTTAATGCGCGATACGCATGATGGACGTATTAAATCTGTTGCCCGGAAATTAACCGATGTGCATATCACCGCGGGCCTTGATGTTTTAACCAAATCTGGATTTCAGGCTGATGAAATTGATATTATTGGATTTCATGGCCAAACCATTACCCATGCGCCGGATCAGAAATTCACGCTTCAGATTGGGGATCCCCTTCATCTGTCCCGTTCGCTTGCGAATATCCCCGTTGTGTTTGATTTTCGGCTGGCCGATGTCGCGGCTGGGGGTCAGGGCGCGCCGCTCATCCCCATCTATCACCATGCCTGCACGCAGATGCAGCGCGCACGATTACCCATTGCCATTGTGAATGTTGGCGGCGTTTCAAACATTACCTTCATTCGCAAGAAAGAAGAAGATTTACTGGCTTTTGATATAGGCCCTGGAAATGCGCTGATTGATGATGCGATGATGAAACGTTTTGGCGTGCCACAAGATACAGACGGAAAGATTGCGGGGCGCGGGCGTTCTCACCTGGGCCTTGTTGATGGATGGATCGACCAGTTTCCTTATTTTAAACAAAAACCACCAAAGTCTCTTGACCGCGAGGCGTTCAAATCTATCTCGGTCGATGCATTCACCCCCGAAGATGCGATTGCAACATTAACCATGTTCACAGCCCGCAGCATTGCCGAAAGCCTGGATCTATTACCGGAACGGCCACATCAACTGGTCATCACGGGAGGGGGACGTCACAATAAAACCCTGATGCACTATTTAGAACAAGTAGCCGGTATTCCTGTGCACAGCATTGATAATTGGGGACTGAATGGCGATAGCCTGGAGGCCGAAGGATTTGCCTATATGGCCGTGCGGTGTCTTGAAAACTTGCCTATTTCATTTCCAGGGACAACGGGTGTCCCCCGCCCTATGACAGGGGGACGGGTTTATACGAGTAGTAGATCATAAGTGCGATCCATACTGGATCTTTCTATTTTCTTAAAACCTGATTCATCCACCGCAGTCATATAATTTATCCTATCACATTTTGCCATGCAGACTTAAACGCCTGTATATCGCCTGGTGACGTGGCATATCCGGCGGATATCCTCATCGCCGATAATAAATGCACATCCGCTACGTTCATAGCTGACAAAACATGGCTTTTCTTAACGCTGCCAGATGAGCAAGCCGATCCCGATGAAACGCAAACCCCAGCCAAATCAAGTGCCATCAACATGACATCTGCGCTGCGGCCGGGTACACTCACTCCCAAAATATGCGGCACACGCGGGGCATCCATGCCATGGATCACCAAATCCGGAACGTGCGTTTTCAAAAAATGCAATACATCCTCCATCATGACGGACACACGCCCGGATACATCTGTCATATCCGCGATTGCCATTTCAGCCGCCAAACCAAATCCGGCTATACCTGCTACATTCTCGGTTCCGGCACGTACCCGGCGTTCTTGCCCCCCGCCTCTTAAAAGAACGGGTACAGGCCGGCAAGCCAGTGCGCCATTGGCGATAATCAGCGCCCCGACCCCTTGCGGCCCGCCAATTTTATGGGCGGATAACGTCAAATAATCTGCGCCCAGCGTGTCCATGGAAACAGGGATCTTTCCCGCCGCTTGCACCGCATCCACGTGAAGCGCAGCCCCAAAACGCCGTGCAATAGCCGCAATATCTGTTATCGGCGCAATGACCCCTGTTTCATTATTCACCAGCATCACAGAAATCAAAGCCGGCGGATCACCGGCGGCACACATCGCTTCAAGCACATTCAGATCCACAAGGCCATTTGAATGCACCGGAATCATTTCAGCGTGGGCAAGACGTGCCGGATCCAAAACAGAAACATGATCGGTAGCGGATACCAAAATACGGCTTCCAGCAAAACCAGATATAACCGTGTTGTTGCTTTCGGTTGCGCCACTGCTGAAAATAACCTGGGCCGCAGACGCATGGACCAAGCTGCCCACCTTTGCGCGTGCTTGTTCAATAATCGACCGCGCATGCTGGCCCGCCCGGTGGATAGAAGAGGCATTCCCCACATCCCCCATCACATCCGCCATACGCGCAATTACCGCGGGACGAATGGGCGTCGTGGCACTGTAATCAAGATAAGTCATCGTTTTATTTGTCATGCCCAACCATTCCAAAAAAACAGATATGTACGCAATAGAATTATTATTGACATAATATAAAACGGACCAAGGTATTTAAAAAACCTTGATCCGTTTAAATAGGATCTATTCTAAGCAGCCCTGGATGGCGGCCTAGCCCCCTCAATGGCAGCCGCCACCACAACAGGACGATTTTTTATCGGATTCAGATGATGCGGACCCCTCAGATTCTTTTGTACAGCAATTGCCTGTTTTACACGTACTGATCTTTAAAACAGAATAAAGACCGCACCATCCCAAAAGACCCGACATAAGAGGAATAACCCCAACCCAGCCAAACGGAGTCATCGGCCCCATAAATACCAACGCAATCAGCGCAAGACCAATCACAATACGAACAGCACGGTCCGCGGGCCCCACGTTTGGGCAGAAAAATGATGATGTCATGATATTATATTCCTTTCTTTTTGTGATAATCTCGTTCTGTAACCGATTTTAAACCTAAATGGTTTTTTTGTCACTATCCTTACTTTTTTAATCATAAAAAGACGCGGCATGTTGACCCGAAGGCATTGCATTTCATGCCCTGTTCACGGCATTCTGTCATTATTATTGTGCTGTTGATTCTGGTATCATGTTTACATCGTTCCGCCACCTTAAGGATTTTTATAATCGCCGGGTTTCCGTGATCCTGGCGATTGTGATCGGCGTTTTGATGGGGATTGGTGCCTTTGTCGTTTGGCAAAAGACAAAAGAGTTCCCTTTGGATTCTCCCACTTTCCTAAAACCACAGCATATAAAAGGACCTCCTGTCACACAGATCAACCCCAATACAAACATGCCCCTATTCTCGGCAGCAGCGCTCACACCCTATAAAGCTCTTTATACCGTCCAATTAACAGACACAAAGGGCGCAACAGATATTATCGATATTCAAGGTAAGATGATGTACCAATTGGGACAGTCTTGCGAACAGACTGTCACCGATCATCATTATATATTAACATATTACTATCCCGATAGTGCCCCTATGCGGATCTCCAGTGATTTTAGCATGGCTGAATCTCATAAAGGGGGACAGTTTGATTTTACCGCCCGCCGCCGCCGAGATGGTGTTCTTTATGAAGAATTGCGGGGGCGCGCAGTGGTTGACCCCGAAAAAGGCGGTGCGGCGATCTACACCGATCCAGAAGATATGCGTTTTGATTTGCCCCCTGGCACCCGTTTTCTGGCCGGACAGACGGCCCTATTGATTTCGGCTGCACAGCAGGGACAGAAGTTTTTATCTTTTCCCCTTTTTGATGGATCCGATAAAGATGGTCCATTGGATGTTACAGCGTTAATTTCGCCCATTCCCACATCTTATACGCCCCCGGGTGGTCCAAATATCGACACAACCTTGCTGATCAAACAAGCCTGGAGGGTTCATTTAGCGTTTTTCTCCCGCCTTGAACCCCAGGAAACATCAGACTATGAAATGACCATTATTCTGCATGCAAATGGCGTGATTTCAAGCAGCAACATTACCTATCCTGATTACACAGTGAAAGAAACACTAACAGCGTTAAAACCACAAGAAAGCAGTCCTTGCGATCCATCTTCCCAAAAGCCAGCCTCTAAACCGGCCCATATGGCCCTACCGCCTGATATGCCCAATATGCGCCCACACTAGGCTTGTATCCTCACTCGATGAAAAAGTATCCTTATTTATTTTCTATATTATACATATAAAATATAATCTTCTCTGTTAAGGCTTTAACAACCTTTCCCCCGCTATGCTGAGACAGATCATACATCCTGTCTTTTCCGACTTTGGGATTGTCGCCGATTATAAAAGGAAGTGTCCATGCCCCACAAGGTTTTGGTTGTTGAAGATAACGAACTAAACATGAAACTCTTTCACGATCTGCTGGAAGCGTACCACATTGAAACGATTGAAGCACGAGATGGTAAGAACGTTCTGTCCCTTGCACGCGAACACCGCCCAGATCTTATTTTAATGGATATACAGCTTCCGGAAGTTTCTGGTCTTGATGTCACAAAATGGCTAAAAGCAGATGCGGATCTAAAAAACATTCCTGTTATTGCCGTCACGGCATTTGCCATGAAGGGGGATGAAAAGAAAATCCGTGAGGGGGGATGTGAAGATTATATTTCTAAACCGATTTCAATCGTCAAATTCATGGAAACTATTCAAAAATACTTGCCAAAGAGCGACCCTGATCATGGGAATGCACAAACAGGGGTATAAAAATGTCTGCACGCGTTCTTGTGGTTGATGATATTCAACCAAATGTCAAATTGCTTGAAGCAAAATTAGCCGCTGAATATTATGAAGTTTTAACGGCCAATAACGGCGAAGACGCTTTAAAAATTGTAAGTGAACAAAAACCTGATCTTATCCTGCTGGATGTTATGATGCCCGGAATGGATGGGATCGAAGTTTGCCGCCGATTAAAATCTAATCCAGATGTTGCACACATTCCTGTTGTCATGGTCACAGCATTGACCGATGCACAGGATCGTATCCGCGGCCTTGAGGCGGGAGCCGATGACTTTTTATCAAAACCAGTCAATGACACCGCCCTAATGGCACGTGTTCGATCACTCCTGCGCCTTAAAATGACAATTGATGAATGGCGGGCCCGTAATGCAACCGCAATGCAACTTGGCGTCACCGAAAAACAAGTTAACGCGATGGAAGAGCCTATTGACCATGCACATATTTTGATTATTGAAGATCGTGATTATGAGGTTGAAAAAATCACTCAAGCCCTGGATCGCGATGGACACCATTTCCATTTCGCAAAAAATGGAATAGAAGCCACACAGAAGATTAATGCGCAATCTTTTGACCTGATCATTGTATCGCTTAATCTAACGCAAGCCGATGGTTTACGATTAACATCGCACCTTAAGACAAACGAACGAACACGTGCCTTGCCAATTATTATGCTGGCAGAACAAATTGATATGCCTCGCATTGCACATGGGCTTGAAATGGGCGCAAGTGATTACCTTCTTCGCCCGATTGATCGTAATGAATTGTTGGTTCGCGTCCGATCACAAGTGCGGCGCAAACGATTCCAAGACAGATTAAAAGCCAGTTATGAAGAATCATTATCAATGGCTTTAACGGATACGTTAACGGGCCTTTATAACAGACGGTATTTTGATGTTCATATCCAAAAACTTCTTGAAAGCTGCCGCGTGGGACAAAAAAACTTCGCCCTTTTAATGCTGGATGTTGACCGATTTAAATCGGTCAACGACACGTACGGACATAGCGTTGGGGATGAAATTCTAAAATCTTTTTCAAAGCGTTTAAAAGATGCTGTACGTGGTTTTGACCTGGTTGCGCGTATTGGCGGCGAAGAGTTTGTTATTGTACTGCCAGACGTGACACCAGAGACAGCTTATTTAATTGCTGAACGACTCCGCCGTGGTATTGCAGGTAAACCTATTTCTTGCAGTACACCAGAGGGATTTTTATCCGTCACTACATCTATTGGCGGAATCGTTATTACACCCGATATGATGCCCATCGCCATTGATGATGTCATACGTCAGGCCGATGACTGCTTATATGCCGCAAAAGAGGGGGGACGAGACCAAGCCCATTTTGTTGGTATTGGAAAACTAAACCCAGATGATATAAAAATCACCGAACGTGCCGAAATGGATTAGGGCCAGAGCTGATTAAATATACGTCTAGTCGTTTAAATGAGGAAAAATACAGAGCCTAGAGTTCGTGCAACTTCTCAAGCGGTAATTTTTGAAGATCTTTGAACGGTAGACTAAGATCAGGGGGATTAACAAGAAGCCCTGGCAGCGCCGATTGAAACCGTTCCACATCTTCGCTTTTATCGTCCGACGCGCGTGGCAATTTTTGATTAGGCGGATAATACCGATCTGTCCAGGCATGGTTCTTTTTATTATTAAAGATCACGTATTCCATCATGATGCCTTGCCATGGCGTTCCGGCCAAATCCTGACGGAACCGGAATCCGCATGTCATACTATCTACCTTATGGTTTCCCATGGTGTCAGCATGGGTAAAAAAAACCTCATATGCAATGCGCTGCGGGTTATTTGGATCTTCCTTTTCAGGAATATATTGTTTCATTTGTAAAACGCGAAACGTATGCGGAAAGGGGATTTTCTGTTCAATATATGTGCGGCATATACCGTATAGATTATTCCCCTTTGGCGGAATAAATGCCTGATCATACCAGGTGTATCCACCAATCATAAGAGAGAGAATAGCCAAAAACATTATCCATTTTTGATTTATTTTGTTTTTATATCGCTCAAACCTTGATGTCGCGGATGAAAAAGCCCGACGACTGCTCGCAGAAGGTATATGCTTTTTCCCTGTTGTTTTTTCCTGGTTTATATCTTGTTCAAGATTGTTCATATCCGCCATCTGATCACCCGACTAAAGGGTTATACCCTGTTCTTTTCGTTTTTCATATGCGCGGATAAGTTCATCAACAATTTCTTCAATGACAACACTGGTTGCGGCTCCTTTTCCCTCTCCCGCTTCAGCACGCATCAGAACGCGGCGTTTAATTTCGTTTCGCGCGGATCCACCTGGAAAACTCAAGGCTAAAAGTTGACGTGCTGTGCCCGCCCCTACACGTTTATAAAGACGTGTACGAATAGCCACATCTTCTGATGATGTCGACAAAGCCCATAATTCAATAGGGCCCAGCGTATTGATCAAATGCTGTTCATAGCGTCCATCGGTTGTACCAAGAACCAATAAGGCAGGCGCGCCGCTTGCCTTTGGCCCCGTTAAACGATGACGAATAACACTGCGTGCGGTTTCGGTTAAACCAAACCTATCCCGCACATTATCAACGGCCTTATCCGATACGGCGGTCCCCAAAACCCATACGCCGGTTGCCAGATCCACCATATCTTTGTCAAAGTCATCCAAAAGCTGGGAAGCCAAGACGATTTGTACGCCCCGTTTACGCCCCTCGCGCACATCACGCACAATTTGGGCCCGTACGGAAGGAGAGGATGACGTACGGTGAAATTCATCCAAAGACATACGTTTAGGAGTTTCAGCAATATCCTGAAGCCGCGTTTCATGATATCCACGATATTTCTCTGGCACCTGGGGTAATGACTCCATCCCCATCCACCAGCTGCGGACCAGTGCATGCCGCGCCAGCATATACATGATTGCTGTCTGGCGATCCGCTGTTGCATCCCCTTGCGGACAGACATCCATCAGATCGAGGGCACAAACGCGCGCATCTTTAATTTCAAATTGCGTAATCGCGGATAAAATCGGAAATTCACGTACGGCTGATGTCACCATACGTTCAAAGGCGGCAATAAGCCCCTCGGTCGACAAGCCGATTGTTGTTTGTTCCAGTAATGTTTGAATCTGAGGTCTGCGCGATGCTGTAATCGAATCCCCCAAAACAGGGACTGCATGACGCTGTGCCAAATTCGCAAGGCGATAGTCCCCCAAATCAAAAAACTTGTCGACAATATCCCACCAATATGGATCGCTGGGCAGATGAATATTATATTTTTGTATTCCTTCATCCACTTCTGGATCAACACGGGGCAGATAGGGGCGTGGTTCGGCATTGGCCGATTTATCATCCCGCCACCGAAACATTTCATCAACAACCAAGCCCGCAAGTTGTTGCATTCCATCATAGGGTTTGTCAGCTCCTGGCGGTGTGCACAGCAGAGTCAACAGTTCAATCAGATAAGAGCGTTCATCAATGAGCGGATATCGGCACCCCAGCTGGGTATCAAACGGGTTTACCGCAAACTGATGCGACATCTGAAGCCTGTAATATGCCGCTTCATGCGAACGATCCGCAGGCAGCGCCTCCTTGATCAACGAAATCAGCCCCGATGAAGACGGGCCGATATCAATGATCGCAATGTATGGAAGCTTTGTTAAACCGGGGGTTAAAACCGTACCCAGGTTCAGCGCGTTCATCAAAACAGATTTACCGGCACCTGGCTGCGCAAAAATCAAATCAAACCATGTGGTCGTCATATTGGTTCCGGTTTGATACGGCCAAACTTTTCCATCCGGGGTCCGGAACATAATTGCACCGGTTGCAAAGGGACTGGATGGCCGCTGCCATGGCAATAATTTCATCACTTCATAAAGAGGTGCAATGGCCTGCGGAGCCGTTCCGCCGCAATGAATCCCCATGGCCGACGACATAACGCAATCCAGCGGATCGCCCGATGCATCCGATACCTGGCAATATCCCCATGCTTCAACCGCCTGCATCAAAATGGATTTTCGGTCCATCAGTATTTTTGCCTGATCCTTGCGTGCCCATGTTGCAAGCGACACCTGAAGTTTAACAACGGCCTCGCTTCTTGCTAAATTCTGCACGCCTTCTAGGGCATATTTTATTTGCTTATTCGATGCATTTGTCACAGACAGCATGGTTGCCGCAAAGTTTTTAAGCGCGACGCCAGCAGCGCCGCCCCCCTGTATCATAAATGAAATTCTATACGGAACCTTAGCATCAAAAAGGCGGTTCAGCAGCATCGGAAAAGGACTGGGGTCCATGGGACCAAGGACCATATCCACGCCGCTCCACAGTAAATCTCCTACCATAACAACCTGATCGTTAATAACCTTTGCATCCCCAACAGCAAGTTGTTCGGAAATAGGCATCCATAAAACATCTGACATATCCGTCGGGGATAAGGGGGCACGCGCCGGCATTGGATCACCGGGCAAAAGTGCCCGCCAATCTTCATTCGCTCTGTTCGGATATAAATTATCACGGACCGCGCGCAAGGCGTCATGCACGTCCAACACATCACATTTGAACCCCAGTTCATTCATCGCCGATTGAAAACCCGCCACATAACTTTTATGACGGACACGCAATGCATCAATCGTAGCAAGGGGGTTTTGCGCGCCCGGTGCATTCACCCATTTTTTGCGTTCTTCCGCGCCTTCTTTGCGAACCCGTTCCTGTTCCTGTTTTGTCATTGCACTGGGCCGTGTCCAGAGCACGAAATAACATTCTTCGTAACTTAAGTAATGGGATAAATGCCGGACACGTTCATCGAGCAGATCCTTTACATCCAGTCCAATATTTTCAGCTGTCATCCGTATGGGACGAAGTTGATGTTCCAGATTGGCTGTTATACGATCCGGATCACGGACAAAATAAACCTGAAGCGCATGCCCCTGGGTTTCAAATCGCGATCCAATTTTAATACTGCTGGCTAAAATAAGGTTTCGATATTCATCCTCGCCGATCATCTGGCGGCTGCCATCCACTTTATAAACAGTCAGCAATGACCCGTCCTTTGAGACCAGTGTATGATCATCATCGGATGTTTCCAGGCGGATAAAACTTTCCACCGTGGATTTCATCGCCACTTCAAATGGAGCCACCAGTTTTTGCCAAAAACGCATCATGAAAAGAAAATCAAATATAAGGAATAAGTTCAGGTACAAAGTATATCTGAACTTGGATCAAATGGGAACGCAAAAGGACAAAAGAAAAAACAACAAAAAACGGACAGCGCGCAATAAAACGGATCTTAAGCTACAGACGGTGTATCTTTCAAAGCAATATCCCGATAATAATCCACCCAATGGGCTGGTAATTTTCCTCCGAAAGGACCTTCTTTTGAACGCCAATAGGCCAGAATTTGCGGAAATTGGTTAAATTCCAAATCGCCTTCCTTGACCATACGACGATCCAAGGGGAAAAGCCGTATCCCTTCCAGCTTTGATCCACGCTGGGTATATGTTTTTGAGGTAAGAAAATCACGTAAGACCAAGGACAAAACAAAAGGATCATCTGTTTGGATCCGGGATTTAGCCTCTTCCCGGCGCTGCATCACGATATCTAATAATCGTCTTGCTGTGTCGGCCATGGGTCCTTGCGATACCCGTGCCACATAAATCGCCCGCGCCATATGATTCAGCATTGACTGAGACATCTCTGGCATAAAAATCAGAAAACCGGATTTCATCTGAACCACTGATTCAAGATCAAAACACTGTGCACAAAATTGGCACGCCGTATGAAAATCGTTCACTTCCACTGATGTTTTGGAAAAATCAACCGGTACAATATCCATATATCGTTTGGATGAGAATCCGCAAAAAGCACACGTGTGGTCATCCCGATCCCAAATACGCTGCCGCACATCCGGCGGCAGCGTTTTATGAGAAGAGACAAAGGTATTCCCCGTATCTGGACGGGCAATACCCAATGTTATGGGTAATAAATCAGGCAAGATTACCGAACACCAAAACCAGCTTTGTTCAGTTCAGGCGCGCCGATATTCGCGGTGCTGTCCCCAATCGTTGCGGTCATTGTCGACATAACCCAAGGCAAAGCAAACAAGGCGCCGCCGGCCACAAGCCGCACCGCACCATCTTTTAACTGAGTACGGGATGGATCCTCAACATGCTCTTTCACTTTTAAAATACCGCCAATTGCAAAAACAATCCCCAGTAAATAGGCAAACATGGAAATCAGACCCGGCAACCCACCAAAGGATGTTGCGATCCGTTCAAAAATATTCGAAAAGCTTTGATCTGTATATTCCGTTGTTTTCACCGGTGTAATCCCACTGGTCCCTGTTTGAACCGATTGAGCAAAAGCCAATGTGGGATCCATCGCCCCCATGGTGATCATCGCCCCTAAAACAGCGTATTTATGCGTTAATGTTGTCATCGTCTCTCTCCTTCAAGTTAAGTTATAAAAAAACAGACCCTAGTTTACTACACTTTTAAAAACTTAAAAACCGCCAATTTGTCCCAAAATACCACCCGTTAATCCGTCAAGGAAGCTTCCTTTTCCTGTTCCGGGCATTGTATTTGCTGTAATCCCCATACCTTGGATACCCAGGGTATTTTGAATGGCGCTGACTGTTGCCCCCAAATTCAGCGCCAACCCCCCACCAATAATGTGGGTAAAGGCGGCCATCATGGAGGCATTTCCTCCATTCGCCACTTCTTTTAACATAAACAATCCGCGTAACA
>CAZQLB010000008.1:446-1471 GCA_964593915.1 uncultured Pseudobdellovibrionaceae bacterium | reverse complement strand
CCCCACGATAAAAGCAAAGGCAAAAACAGTTGTAATGACAGAATTGATCGATTCGGCATTGGCCGCGCCCACCCCAGGAATATAGCTGAGGCTGCCGTAAAGACGCAGACGGGTAACCCCCAGCACATCCGGGAACAACGTCGCCAAAATACTGCGGATAATTGTGTCAAAGGACAGTAAAGCCCCTCCAATTAAAATCATGGAAACTGTTCCAATCCCCACAGGGCTTTTCACGCCTTTATCCATGTTATCCATCATCCGGCGCAGCGCGAGCGCGATCAAGATAATCCCGGCCAGATACGCAAAAATAGCAAGACCGCCCAAAATGGGGTTCCACACATCCGTGATCAGACGCACCATCATGCAGTCCAGACCCCCTGTGTTTGATGCCTTTGAAGAGGCGGAATCCGTAAAATAACTGATGGCCGTGCTGATCATATTCATGACATTCCCGGTTGTCCCGGCCGCGCACGGTGATCCCAGATTGGGTTCAATTGCAAAGGCCCCTTCACCATCCCCGCCAACCGTGTTCTGAACAATCTTGGCCAGACCCGGGAATGAGAAAAAAGCACCTGCAAGCAATAACTTTTTAAGCGGAACAGAAACCGGATTACGGTCCGGGGAAAGCAAATGGTCACGCAGCTGTAGCAGCCCCCAAACAACCAGGAATAAACCAGCAACATAAAGGGTGAAGGCAATTAAACCCGGAAGCGTTTTAAACCCAGCGGAGGCATAACATAAAACCTCACCAAGTGTACCGCCATTCACATATGTTCCAACACCTGATATTAACCCTTTTAATAAACCACCAGACATCCCCGCATTCAGGGCATTGTTCATAATATTTGAACCGCGAGCCGCATCGCACGAATCAATCCCCAAGAGATCTGATGCTGTATTGGCCAAACTGCCAAGGCCGCCGGCGGTTAGCGATCGCATTTCAAGCTCGCCGCCATTACCTGCAATTGTAGCCGTAACGGTTATGACAATTGTCGGTAGCGCGAACAAAGCCCCCGCAATCAGCG
>CAZQLB010000008.1:0-436 GCA_964593915.1 uncultured Pseudobdellovibrionaceae bacterium | reverse complement strand
GGATGGATTGTCAAAATGATCTTTCAGCTTGATGATCGCCATCACAGCCATAATCAAAGCTGTTAAATAGGCAACAACATCGACCAAATCGGGCGCACCGCGGAAAGAAGATCGAATGTCTTTGAAAATATCAGAAAGATCGTCGGAGGCGTAAGCGGGCAGGGTCCAAAAATAGACCATCATCCCCATTATCATCCATTTTAGGCGCAACGCCAAATTCATCATGTAATATACACCCAAACCGCCGCAGGGTAAGCCCCATTTGGCATAGACTATATAAGTATTAAATCATATTTGAGGTAAATTTTGCAAATCAGACGTGTATTTTCAGACCTCTACCCCTAATATTTAAAATAATATTTAAAAAAATAAAATATTTTCAAAAATTACTTGTGAAATTACAAAGCTTGTCTTATAAAAATCGCCAGTATCCATT
>CAZQLB010000007.1:15581-19906 GCA_964593915.1 uncultured Pseudobdellovibrionaceae bacterium | reverse complement strand
CCCGCTTTATCCCCTCTGTCCAAAAACGGCAGCAGAACGCCCCGCGCGCGGGCCCATTTATGACCCCGCTTCTTATTTATCTTATTAATTTTATTATACTTTTTATATATCCCCGTACAAAAACTATACCGCTATAGCCCTTTATACCTTCCCCCTATTCCAACATATTTCCTTTAATTTTATATGAATCCCTTGGGAAAAACACAAATAAAGCGTTGGCACGGGTTTCGCATATGTGTTTCTAAGAGAATATTTCTTATTAACATAAAGGATCCTGTACGATGCGTACTCTGCTTTTCGGATTGATTTCATCACTCGTTATCACCTCTATCATTGGTATTATATCGGTGCCTTCCTACGCCGCGCCGACAACACGTATTAAAGATATTGTTGATATTGAAGGGGTGCGCGACAACATGCTGGTCGGGTATGGTCTTGTTGTTGGGTTAAACGGCACTGGTGATTCCTTAAATAATTCTCCGTTTACCGAGCAATCCTTGATCGCCATGCTTGAACGGCTTGGGGTCAACACCCGTGGGCAAAAAATGAACACCGGCAACGTTGCGGCCGTTATGGTGACCGCAACATTACCCCCCTTTACGAACCAAGGATCACGTATTGATATCAATGTATCAACGCTTGGCGACGCCAAAAGTTTACAAGGCGGAACCCTTTTGGTCACCCCTTTGATGGCTGCAGACAGTAAGGTTTACGCGGTTGCGCAAGGGCCGGTCATTATTTCCGGGTTCACAGCATCGGGGGAGGCGGCAAAAATTACCCAGAACATTCCAACCTCTGGCCGCATTCCCGAAGGCGCCTTGGTTGAGCGTGAGATCGCCTTTAACTTAAATGATCTTCATCAAATTCGTTTAAGTTTGCGTAATCCTGATTTTACAACCGCGCGGCGTATTACACGCGCCATCAATGGATATTTATCCAGTAATTTAGCCGCAGCAGATAATGATGCGAGTATTACATTAAAACGACCCACCGACTATCCTGGAACCATGACAGATTTGATTACAGATATTGAAAATCTGCCTATTCAGCCCGATCAAGTTGCGCGCATTGTTGTCGATGAGAATTCAGGTGTCATTGTCATTGGCGAAGATGTGCGCATTTCAACAGCAGCGATAGCACAGGGGAATTTAACCATTAAGATCAGTGAAAGCCCCCAGGTTTCGCAACCTTCTCCCTTTTCCGATACCGGCACAACAGAGGTCGTCCCACGTACGGATTTAGATGTTAATAGCGGAAAAGATACGCGTCTTGGTGTTTTGGATGCAGGCGTAACATTACAGGAGCTTGTCACGGGTCTTAATAGGCTTGGCGTTGGCCCACGGGATATCATCTCTATCCTTCAGGCATTAAAAGCATCTGGTGCTATTCAGGCAGAAATTCAAACTCTTTAATAAAAAAGGTATATGACATGGCATCCCCTCTTTCTTCATATGGTCCATCAACACAGCTTGCAGCCCAAACTATTCAAGCACAGAACATGAAAATGGCGGCAAAAAATGCCGTGTATAAAACTGCTGACACATTAAAAATAGAAAAAACAAATCCAAAAATTGAAGCGGCTGCGAAAGATTTTGAAGCGATGTTCATTACTGAAATGATACGCCCCATGATGGAAACAGTAGAAGTTAACGATATGTTTGGCGGTGGAAAAGGTGAGGAAGTATTTCGTGGGTTCATGGTTGATGAATACGGCAAAAAGATCGCAGCCACAGGTGGCATAGGACTTGCAAGGCATATTTCAGAAGCGATGATCCGTGCACAAGAAGGTCAGAAAGGACAATAAGATGACAGTTCAAAAAGATACCTCTTTATCTGTAGAAGGACACATCAACGATCTATCGTCTACCGTTGATCATCTTGTTGATATTCTTTACCGCGAAACAGTAGCGGTAAAAGAGATTGATATAAAAGAGTTTAGTTCCATTCAAGCGCTGAAGTCAGATGCGCTGAACCGTTATAATACTCACCTACATGGACTCCTTTCACAAAAAGAAAAAATGAAAATGTTGCCCGATACAATAAAAAATCGTATCCGCACATTTGAAGAAAAATTATCGATTGCGCGAATGGAAAATATGGCCGCATTAGATCGCGCCGGAAAAAGCATGATGCGTCTTCGAGATCGTATTGCACAGATTGCACGCGATACTGTTATTCAAAATGGTGCCTCTTATGGGCCGAATGGAAAAATGTACAGCAATGTACGTAAAGCCATTTCAACCGGTCTGTCCGATCAAGCATAAAGGAAAAAATCATGTCTGATATGACAATATCTTCCGCACAAAATACACCGTCTGGATCATCTCCTACCGCTTTACAAGGATTACTTGGGAACACTCCATTTTCTGGGTCGTTTCTGGATATGATTATGGCTGCTTTTGCCCCTACTTCATCTATGACCGAATTGTCTGCGGTTTCAAATACCACAACAAATCCCGGTGATGATCCGACAGCGATGCAGGCGGAATCTGATCCATCTGACGATTTACTGTTAGCGCCTTCTCTCCTTCACCCAGATCTGTTGATGATGTTGCAAAATCAAGTTGTGGCAAATACAAATCAAAAAGAAATGGGCCTTGATATCCTAAAGTCAGCTCAGGAAAACCTTGGTCAGCTTTCCCTATCTGATCAGAATAGTGTCGAAAATCAAAAAGATTTCCTTTCATCCATCAATAATATTCTATCGCAGATTAAAGATGCTTTTCATCTTGACCAAGACCAAATCGGAAAAGATACAACCATTCTCATCCCATCAATGGCAAAACAGGAAAATGTGATGTCATCTAATCCATTTAATCAGGGTTTATTTTCAGAACAGGACCATTCTGATCTAACAGATGCGGAAATGAAAGATATCGCACAATCACTCAATGAAATTGAACCTGAATCAAACATAACATCTGATGCCAATAGTAAGAAAATTGATGTCAAAAATAATACACTGGATGGTCATATAAAAGAATATATGCCTCCCCATTTGGATGTCGAAACAAATGCAGGATATAATGGAAATATTATTCTCCAACCCTCTATGGCACAGACACGCGCATCGGATTCAATGACAAATCCTGGGTTAAAAGGTATGAGCATTTCCGATGGAACAAATATAATGTTTTCAGATTCATCGACTGATATGACCTTTACTGATCAGATAACACGGTCCTATCCACAAATTCAAATTCAAGGAAATGGACAAAATAATAACGCGTCCATAACGGGAACATCGCACACACCTTCGCCATCCCATATTGTTGCAATGAATTTAATGGGAATGGCGGGTCAAAAAGATGCACAGTCTTTATCGTTTCAGATGACCCCCCCTGAACTTGGGAAAATCCAGATTAAAATGACATACAGTAAGGATAAAAATATTAAAGCAGATATTTTTGTTGAAAAACAAGACACCCTTGATCTTTTGCAAAAAGATACAAAAACCCTTGAAGACATCATGCGTGATAATGGAATTTCAACAAATTCTGGATCATTAAATTTTTCATTAGCATCGCAAAATCAATTTTCTGACTTTATCGAAAACCAGGATAAATCGGATTATCCTGCATCTATATCATCAGACATAAGTGATGCAAATATAAACGAAATTACACATTCAAATGAAACGTGGTTTACAGATCTGAACACGGGTCGCATCCGTTATAATATATACGCATAAGAGGTAAAAATGGTTACAACAGCATCATCGATCACTCAGGGGACAGCCGGTACAGCAACACAGCGGCAAAGTCTGGCGACTGATTTTGATCAATTCTTAAGGCTTCTGACAACACAGCTTCAAAACCAGGATCCGTTAAGTCCAATGGATTCAAATGAATTCACCAATCAGCTTGTTCAATTCAGCCAAGTTGAACAGCAGATTAATACAAATGAAAAACTAAACTCCTTGCTTTCTCTTCAACAGTCATCGGCAATCAGTTCGGCTCTGGGATATGTTGGGCTCAATGCTTATTACGAAGGAAATACGTTCCCATATGATGGAAAAGGAGAGGCCTATGTTGACGTGACATTAGAAAGTGTACCCGAAGATGTCAAATTAACACTCCTTGATAAAAAGGGGAATAAGGTCTTGAGCATTCCACTAGAAAAAGACACATCAACCCAGACGTATAAATGGGATGGTACAGATCAATACGGCAATAAAATGGATGCCGGCAGCTATACCGTGCGAATAGATGCTTATGATTCAAATGAGGATCCCGTCAAATCAACTGTTAACGTGAACGGAAAAGTCGCCGGGATAGAAACAGAAGACGGACAAGTTTATTTAATGATTGGCGATCAATCTATAT
>CAZQLB010000007.1:0-15571 GCA_964593915.1 uncultured Pseudobdellovibrionaceae bacterium | reverse complement strand
GCTCGAAAAAGTCATCAAAGCCATTTTATAAGTTTAAAAACAGGAGGAAAATCATGAGTTTGTTCGGTTCTTTATATACGGGTGTGTCTGCATTATCTGCGCAATCACAATCCACATCGATGATTTCAAACAATATTGCCAACGTGAATACGACTGGTTTCAAGCGTTCGGAAGCGGCGTTTTATTCGCTTGTAACGACAGAAACCCGTTCATCCCGTTATTCACCAGGGACGGTTGGTGTGAATCGCGTTCAAAAGGTAAACCAACAAGGTCCCATTCAGCAGACATCATCGTCAACCGACGTTGCTATTTCTGGAAACGGATTTTTTGTTGTTAAACGAGAGTCTGATGCGGCCTCTCAACAAGAATATTTATATACCCGGAATGGATCATTCTCTGAAGATTCACAAGGTTTTTTGAAAAATACAGCAGGATTTTTCCTGTACGGATGGCCGCTTGATTCAGACGAAGCTATTCCGGCAGCATCTGGTGACCTTTCCTCCCTGCAACCTGTTGACGTTGCCTTTCTTGGCGGCTTAACAAGGCCGACAACATCTGGTGAGCTTGCAATTAACCTCAACGCATCGGAAAACGATTTGAATAACAAATCGCTTGTTGGTACGACCCAGGCAGGAACAGCATCCTCTCTTGATCTTCCGATCAGCCAAACACAACCTGCTGACTTTACACGGGCGCTTCGTGTTTACGATTCCCTCGGGTCTTCACAAGATATTACATTCCAATTCAGAAAAATTGTGGGTCCGATGGCCCAGGCTCAGTCAAACGTTGCATCCTCTCTGGATCGTGATACAGATTTAACGGATCTGGGGATGACAGCTGGTGATCGATTTACAGTTGCTGTTACAGGAACGGCCTCTGCGGCGATTTCTGTTGGCGCAACTGTTGCCGCGCATACACGCGTTGACACCGTTGGAGATCTTTTAGACTATCTAAACGATACATATGGCTCTGGTGATGAAATTGACGCGTCTATCTCAGACACCGGACAATTGGTTATCCAAGCAAAAACGTTTGGTGATTCAATCACATTAACAGAAACAAGCGGAACACCAATATTTGGTGATTTAGGTTTCCCAAACCCCAGTACTCCTGCAGTTACAGAAACATACGTTGCGTACGATCTGGATGGATCATCTGCACAGGCCAGTGACAATCCGTATGGATTTACCAGTACGCAAGGAAACCAGGCTGATTTTCCAACTCTTGCACAAACATCAACGCCAAATACGCAAGGGTGGTGGGAGATGACTATTCTTTATCCAAACGGAAATACAGTCAGTAAAGGACTCATCAATTTCAATTCGGATGGTTCATTGAATGCAGCTGAAGATGCATCTGGAAATATCGATATTGAACTTTCTAGTCTGGATTGGGGAAACGGTTCCGAAGCCCAAGATATCAACATTGACATTAGCCGTTTTTCGCAATTTTCCGGGAACTATAACGTTATTTTCTCGGATCAAAACGGTGCTGAGCTTGGTCTGCGGACAGGTGTTGAGATTGACCGTGAGGGATATGTCAGTGCAAGGTTTTCGAACGGTGCCAGCGCAAAATTATACAAATTACCGCTTGTCACCTTTTCAAACCCGAACGGTCTAAACGAAGTATCGGGAACAGCGTATTCGGAAACAGAACTGTCTGGCCAGGAAAACTTGCGTGAAGCAGGCGCAGGTGGTGCCGGTTTCCTTGAAGCATCAACAATCGAATCATCAAACGTCGACCTTGCGGATGAATTTGCAAAACTGATTGTGTCTCAACGGGCATTTTCGGCTGGTACAAAAATCATCAATACTGTTGACCAAATGACAGAAGAGCTATTGAATCTCCGGTAATCCAGAATGGGTGTTTTAGCCTGAGATTCGCTTCGCCCGCTTCGATGACGGCCAGAATGGTCCGAGAAGCGGGTGAAGTCTTTACAACTATAACCGTTATTTACTAAAGAAGTAGATAGAATGACAAAAAAATTAATGCCTATCAAAAAAATAAACGCATTACCTGAGGCCGCCGCACATCTACCTCTCTATGCAAATGATCTTCCCCCTCTTAAATATCTTGATCTTATTCATCTTAGCGATATTCAAAAGGAAGCCCCATCACATAATTTTTTAACATCTGTTTTGTCCTTTATGGCGAAAAAAGACTATAAAAACGCTATAGAAGTCATAAAAAAAATCATTGATACAAATCAAGATATGCCGGAAATCAAGAATTTTTTATCTACCTTGTATATCCAATCCGGTGAATGGGAAAAAGCAGAAATACTGCTATCCAATATACTAAAGAAGAATCCGTATGATGAGAAAGGTATAAACAATCTTGCCTGTGTTTACATGTATCAACGCAACTTTGAAAAAGCTGCAGATGTTTTGAAAAATGGCCTTAAGAAACTAACCCCCTTATATGCCCAATATTATTATAATCTGGCTGTGTGTATGTATGAACTCAGGTCCATATCCATTATCACTTATTTGGATCATGCCGACTCGATATCTGTATTACCTGAATCGATTATTTTACGCGCACTGATCCAAAAGGAAATCACAACGATCGAGGATTCAAAACAAATCTTATTACACGGCACGATTAAATTCCCACAATCCGCTGATATTAAATACTATCTTGCTGGTTTTTTATATCGATTGGGCGATCTTGCTTCTGCCTTGGGTGTTATAACCCCCCTTGTCATAAAACACCCCCAAAATAGTTATTATTGCATGTTATATGGGATGATTGCGCGTCTTATTTCTTTTAATAAGTATCAAGACGATCACATAAAAGCTGTCTGCACCGTCTTAAATAATCCATATGTGAACAGCCGCCACCTTGAGTCTGCTTGGGAATCTCTTTTGCTCCATCACCCTATTTTTTATACCTTTTGTCATCCAACTCCTGATTTTACAATCGAAAAAGCCATTTCTCTGACCAAAGCATTAAAAGATCAAGAACCTGTGCATCGTCTTTTTCTAAGCTCAGGGCTGTGCTGTGTACTTAATCGCTCACTTCCTATCGAACGCGTTTTTCTTAAAATCCGCCAGGCGTTTTTATCTCGTCTTCTTGATGGGGAGATTTTTGATCCGGTTGATCTTACATTCCTGTCTGATTTTGCTCTTTATTGTTCTCATCAAGAATATGTTTATTCTTATTCAGAAGAGGAAAAAGAATCACTCGCTCACCTTCATCAAAAATATCATGAAAACAAAGATCGTGATGATTATTTGCTTTGTTTATGTACATATGAACCCATCACACATTGGCTATCCAGTGATTCATATACCTGTCTTAAACAAAAAGATTACTTTAAGAAAATTCTTCAAGAACAGGTTTTTAATCGTGAAACCGAACTTTCTATAATGAAAGATATCCCTTCACTTACCCCTATTCACAATGACATTTCAAAAGCCGTCGAACAAATGTACATGGAAAATCCATATCCTCAGTGGATTAATGTAACATACAGCGGAAACCCCTCTTTTTTAAGGCTTTCTCCGAATCCTGAGCAACGCCACAAGGTTCTTATTGCCGGGTGCGGTACAGGCCAGCATTCCATTAACTCTGCATTGACCTATGAAAACTGCCATGTTCTTGCTATCGATCTATCCCGCCGCTCCCTTGCTTATGCGAAAAGAAAAACAATTGAACTCGGGCTCACACATATCCAATATGCACAAGCTGATATTCTGGAATTAGAAACGATGCAAGATCGATTTGACATTATTGAAAGTGCAGGTGTTCTTCATCACCTAGAAAACCCCGTTAAAGGATTGGAAATCCTTCTCAACCTTCTGAAACCAGGCGGATTATTTCGTTTTGGCCTTTACAGCGAACGTGCACGCAAGCCTATTGTCGAATCAAGGAATTTTGTAAAAGAAAAAAATTATATCGCAAATCTGGATGGGATTCGCGCATTTCGGCAAGATATCATGAATCTCCCTTTATCTTCTCCATTAGCACGTATTACTGAATTTGGAGATTTTTATTCGACATCAACCTGCCGAGATTTGGTATTTCATGTACAAGAACATCGATACACCATACCAGACATAAAAAAAATCCTTTTAGATCATCATCTTGAATTTATGGGCTTTGACCTTGATCAAAAATATGTGACAGAATTTAAGGCACAATATCCGCTCGAAGATGATATCTTGAATCTAGATTATTGGACTGATTTTGAAGAACAATTTCCGTCTGCTTTTGCAAGCATGTATCAATTCTGGGCTAAAAAATTAACATAATTTCCCCTGTGTATATTATTTTGAAATCCTTCTTTTTTTAATGACTTTTTAAAAAATGTGATAGTATGATTGGGAAGGTAGCGGTATAGCTGCCTTAACATACATCTTAACCTAGGAAAGGAAAAAAAGATGGCTGATGTCGTACTTACGTCTGCATTGCGCAGTAACCTGCAGTCTTTGCAGCTCACACAAGCCCTTATTGATTCAACACAACTTAAACTGTCTACCGGTAAAAAGGTGAACAGCGCGCTTGATGATCCCCGCAGCTATTTTGCGGCACAGACATTAAGCAACCGTGCAACCGACCTTACCCGTCTTCTGGATGGTATTGGCCAGTCAATTCAAACAGTTAAAGCTGCTGATAAAGGGGTTACAGGTGTAACAACCTTAATCGAACAAGCTGAAGCTTTGGCAAACACGGCAGCTGAAGAAGTTCAAAAGGGCGGCGCACAAGCTGGCCTTATTGGTGATAAAGACCTTCGTGGGATTACCGATTTCACAACAGGGACCACGAACGTTGACGCCGATGACGTTTTGACGTTCAGTTTTGTGGATGCGAACGGGGATGCTGTAAACTTAACGGACGGTGACGCCGCCGGCGGTACAGCAACAACTTATTCCATTAACTTTGAAGCACTTGGCGGTACTGACGATGACCATGATGTCGTCTCTGTAAATGATCTTGTCAATGCTCTTGGTCGTTTAAATGACAGCGATGAAAGTCTTGATCTTGTCGAAGCATCCTTGAACGACAAAGGTCAATTAGATATTAAAGTCGCTGCTGGATATTCCATGCGGGTTGTATTCAACGGCGGTGGTGCAAACACAGCTGTAGAAGATCAAAGCTTTGCGCAAGAACTTGGTTTTGGTGCCTATGTTAAAGACATTGAAGCAGCTGACCAAACATCTGCCAACGCAAACCGTATCGCAATTACAGCATCTACAAATGCATCCCTAAAATCATACCAATTCACGGATACAAACGGTGATGTGGCAACACGAAATACCGCTCTTGGAAGCCTCCGCTGGGATGACTTGTCGACCCAACGTATTATCGGTAACGAAGCTGCGGATAACCTGCAAATTACCGTTCGTACAAAGACAGGTTCCAAAACATTCTCGGATGTTCTGGGGTCTACTGCTCTTGAAGATGCAACGGTTGGTGCACTGATTGATGCTGTCAACGCCGATAGCACAAACGGTCTGAAAGATCTTGTTAAACTGAGCTTTGATGAAGAAACAGGCCAAATCAGCATTAAGCCAATCGACGAAGACGTTGTCAGCGTTAAAATCGGGGTTTTGAGTGATGGTAACACCACCGCAAAAATCGACTTCGGTTTTGGTAACCTGCAAGGTGCAAGTATTACCGCAGGTGCAACAGCCAACAACATCGCGTCTGAAAACATTGTGTTTGCGCGTGGTGCTGGACGTCTTGCTTCCTTGGAACAACAATTTGACTCGTTATTGAGCCAGATTGATGGTTTGGTTGATGACTCTGGGTATGCAGGGGTTAACCTCTTGAACGGACAAGAACTGGTTACTTACTTTAACGAGGACCGTACAAGCAAATTGACCACAAAAGGTCAAAGCTTGAAATACGGGGATCTGGGCCTTGAAAGTGCAAACTTTGGTAGCACAGAGAAAGTTTCGGATGTTATTGATAAAGTAAAAACAGCCCTTGATACCGTTCGTGAGTTTGGATCTTTGCTGGCCAATGACTTGTCAATCGTTCAAACCCGTGAATCGTTCACCAAGGGATTGGTTGAAACGCTCAGCGAAGGTTCGGATAAACTGACACTGGCCGACCAAAACGAAGAAGGTGCAAAACTTCTGTCGCTGCAAACCAGACAACAGCTGGGTGTTACAGCCCTGTCTCTGGCGGCACAGTCGCAACAGGCCATTCTGCGGTTGTTCTAATACTTTTCTTAACGATCGTATGGAAACGGGGGCAGAAGCCCCCGTTTTTTTATGCGCGTATTTCCTATTTTTCTTGTCTTTTCTGTGGACAGGGCATTTCCCCCCTCTTTCCGGCTTTTCAGACGGTAAAAAAATGGTTAAGATGTATCGTCTTAACCATAACCTTCCGCACCTGTCATGCCGTTTTTTACACCAAAACGCCTTATCGCCCTTCAAGACTCACTTTTCGCCGCGCTTATTTTTGGTGTGTCGGTGACATTCATGCTTTTTCTGCTGGGGAGTACCAGTGTCCTGACCAGCCTCACCATTATCGGTGTTTTATTATGTCTTTCTTTGGTCGGCAGTGTTCTTCGATTCATCAGCCATAATCGGTTGGGTAAAACATTCGCTGACCAGCAACGGGACATGGATTCATCCCTGATGATCTTGCAGCACCGTGTGGGGGATCATGACCTGGCCCTGATGGAAATGGCGGGGAAGATCAGCGCGGTGGAAACCCGTATGGACGACCTGGCCCAAAAAGGGGATGATCATATTCATCAAACACAGCTGTTCATGCAAGCTGTCAAAAACCGTGTTCAGCACATGATGCAATCCTTGCAGAACATGACCAGCATCGCCAAAACGACAGCGGCTCCCCCTGCTCCTGTTTCAATGGCGGATAAAACACCCCAAAAACAACCGGTTAAAAATGCCTCTTTCTTTCGTACCGTTGGGGCTGAGGCAAATGACGCACCAAAATCATCTAAAAATATCTCTGCAGCAAAAGACACAATCACGGTGAGAGCGGATCTTCCTGGTGACGATGATGTGTTTGTCAGTCCCGCATTGATCCGTGATGCAATTGCGCAAGCGGCGGCGCACAAACGTATGGATATTTATGTTCAGCCCATTGTGAATTTACCCCAACGCCAGATCCGCGCGGTTGAAATTTATGGCCGTGTTCGTCTACAGCCTGGTGTTTATATTCCTGCATCTCAATACCGCGGTATTGCAGCCCACAGCGGACTTCAGACACAACTGGATCAAATTGTTCTTTCTGACCTGATGACTTTATATCCTACGCTGCCGGCGTCTCATATCATGATGAATATGGGGATTGAAACCATCACGCATAAGGGCACGCTGGACATCCTGATCAAACTCTTTAAAACACATCCGGATCTGCGCAAACGGCTTGGTTTTTTCATGCCGCATCGTGACTGTACACGCGTGACACCCCAGCAGCAGTCTATTTTACAAGAGCTGCAGAAAATTGGTCTGACACTCGGGGTTAATGATATTCAATCAGCCGATGTTGATCTGGATCATTTGGCTTTAATGAACATTAAATTGATCAAACTGGACCATACCCGTATTGCGGGAGCATCGCCCATGGAATTTGGGTCATCGATTGTTCATCGGTTTATTACACGGCTTAAGGCCCGCAATATCGGTTTGATCGTCAGCCGTATTGAATCTGAACAAGATCTACGGACGTTACTTGACTATCCTATTGATCTGGCACAGGGAAATTTATTTGGCCGGCCAGATCGTCCGGTCGCATTTCAACCTAAAAAACATGTGGCTTAATCGGTGCCTTTTATGACTGCCGCTCCGTCCTCCTCTTCTTCTTTTATTCAGCGTTCTTTTTTATCTTTGTGTCTTGCCGGTAGTATGTGGATACCGGTCCATGCGTGGGCGGCGGAATCATACGGGATCGCCATGCATGGTGATTTAAAATACCCCAAAACATTTACGCATTTTGAGTATGTGAATCCCAGTGCACCAAAGGGCGGCGGCTTGCGCCTTTCTGAAATGGGAACTTTTGATTCGCTTAATCCTTTTATTTTAAAAGGAACATCTGCGGCCGGGATTGGCGGGCTCCTTTACGAACCCCTGATGATCCAGGCGGATGACGAACCCTTTTCCATGTATGGATATATTGCGGAAACGATTGATGTGTCAGACGACCGCAAAACATTTACCTTTCGTTTAAATCCACTTGCAAAATGGCATGACGGAACTCCGATTACGGCCAATGATGTAAAGTGGACATTTGATACCCTCATGACAAAAGGTCATCCGTTTTTCAAATCGTACTATGGTGATGTTGAAAATATTCATATCATTGATGATCGGACCGTCCGGTTTATCAGCAAAAATCCTGATAACCGCGAACTTCCGCTTGTTATTGCGCAGATGCAAGTCCTCCCTGCACATGATTTTAATGATACAACAAAACCATTCGGTGGATCCGGAATGACTATTCCACTGGGGAGTGGACCGTATAAAATCCAGGGAATCAAACCCGGGTCACAAATCAGTTATACCCGCGCGGAAAACTGGTGGGCAAAGGATCTTCCCATTGCCAAGGGGCGTTATAATTTCGATACCGTTACTTATGATTATTACAAGGACAATGACATTGCGTTAGAGGCCTTTTTTGGGAGGCTTTATGATGTGCGGTCTGAAACAGTCGCGCGGCTTTGGTCGTCTGGATATAATGTAAAGCCCGTTTTAAACGGCGACATCATAAAGGCAGAAATTCCGCACGCACAGCCCGCAGGAATGCAAGGATTCATCTTTAACCTGCGCCGTCCTGTATTTCAGGATATACGGATACGCCAGGCCATTACCCTTGCCTTTGATTACGAATGGTCCAATAAACAACTGGCCAGCGGATCCTATGTCCGAACGGATAGTTTTTTTGAAAATTCGGATTTGGGGGCATCTGGCGTTCCTTCTGCGGCAGAAACCGTACTGTTAAAAGAATTACAAGAAAAATTCGGCAAACAGTATGTACCAGATGATGTTTTTACGGCGTATGCTCCTCCCATAACGGATGGATCTGGCAATAACCGCGCAAATTTGCGCGCTGCCGCCGCCCTGCTGGATCAAGCGGGATATAAAGTTGGTAAAAACGGAATTCGTACGAATGACAAGGGGGAATCCCTCGTGTTCGAATATATTGATGCGAATCCCGCTTTTGAACGCTGGATCAATCCCTTTATCAAGAATTTAAAAACAATTGGGATATCGGCGCGTCTGCGCACCATCGACCCCACCCAATACCAAAATCGGATGCAGAATTTTGACTTTGATATGACCACATCTGTTTTTCCCCAATCGGACAGCCCCGGTAACGAACAGCGGGATTTCTGGTCATCTAAAATGGCCGTAACACCGGGATCACGTAATATCACAGGCATTCAAAATCCGGCCGTTGATGCCATCACGGAAATGATTATTCAGGCAAAAACACGGGAAGAACTTGTGATTCGAACACATGTCCTAGACCGTATCCTTATTCGGAATCATATCGCTATTCCAGGGTGGCATTTCCCGAAATGGCGTGTTGCCTGGCGCAAGGGGCTTTTGCATCCATCTGCTGAAGTGACAAAATCATTGGGGGTTTTGGATACCTGGTGGTGGGATAAACCATAATGGGCAATCTAAACCGATGAAAAAACAGGCTATAAAAGCCTGTTTTTTGTTTTCTATATCTTGTATTTTGGAAATGGTTATAGGATTACTTGGTTTCCTTTATTGCATCAGCCAAACGGTCACGTGCATCCATGGCAGCGCCCATGTCATCCGGTGCCGCTTCGTGGGAAATAATGTGCATCCCTTTTCCATCCTGATAGAATAAAAGAGCCGCAGACGTACTGTTTGCCCCAGATATACATGCAGCGTCATATGATACATAGGACAACGCGGATGATTTTTGTTCGGCTGCGTTTGTCGCCGCAAAATCACCCTTGCACTTTGATTTCAGTTTTTGAATCTCGCCCGAGACAACCCCGTCAAAATCCTTTACCGGAACAGATCCGCGGTTTACAAACAATCCAGCCAGAACGTCTGTTTCCCACCGGTAAGCGACCTGCGCCCCAAATGGATTCTGCTGCGCACGCGCAATTGGCGCCGCGATCGCAACGCCTGCCTGTTTCAAAAGGGCGGTTAAACGTTCCCCTTCCATATCTGCGGATTGTGGAGCAACTGGCGGCTGGTTTGTCGTGGGGGGCACTGTCAGTACCGCTGTTGGCGCGGGCATCACGGCACGCGTTGTTGGCAATTGATCCGCGCCCACATTTTGCATCGCTACCGGCGCGGGTAGAGATGGTGTCCCCGGCAGGGTTTGCAGCGGCGCCGTTACAGGCGCAGAAGCCGCCCCGTTCGCTGTTTGCGGAGTGTTCTCTTTTGCCTTCCCGGAGGAGAGCAATGTTTCAGCCGAAAGCGGAACAGGTTGCTTTGCCGTTTGTACAGGTGCCGGCGCTTCAGCCATTCTCAAAGGCGTAGGTTTCGGTTCAGATTTTACCTGGGCGGGCGGCGGCGGTAAAGCCGGTTTTGGGTTAACCGCAACACCTATGGATGTATCACTTGTTTCAATCTTTTTCGATGGATCCAATTTTTCTGGCGTAGCGGCAAGCGGCGCTGCGTCCACGTTCCCTGGCGGGACACAGGCAACGGTCGTCCCATCTGTTCCTTTCTTCTGATCTGCTTTTAATGTTGCAATCTGGTCTTCAAGAGAATTGAGCAAAGCAATTTGACCATCATTGGCAATTTTTGGATCAAACAGCATGTATTCAATTTCTTTTTTATCGGCCGCACATTTGGATCGTTCGGCACGCAATGTCAATGACAAACGTTGTACTTCGCGTTCAGCTTCTTGATAACGGCGAATAGCCTGTTCCATTCCATTATCGCCTTTAACAGCGGCAAACATGTCCTTTTCAATATTTTTTTGGCGACCTTCCATTAAATTGGTCAGTTCCGTTTCGCGCGCGCGCAGGGCACTATTTTCTGCCTGAAGATCCCGCAGCTGAACACGCAAGGGACGTTCGGCCGCCACACTGATCTTGACATCACCAGAATCTTTTGATGATCCAAGATCCGCACGTAATTTCACATTTTCCTCGGTTAATGCCTCAAGCCGACGCCGCAGATCATCAATTCCCGGTTCTTTTGGCTTATCCATAGCCGAAATGAGTTGTTCTTTTAATGTTGTTTTCTCTTCTTCCAGGGTTTGAAGACGGGTTTTCAGAACAGTCAGCTCTTTTTCCATACCCATGCCTTTTGCGGCTTGATCCTGCACCGCATTATATTCTCCTTGAAGCGCAGCACGATCATTTTGCAGTTTTGCCAAATCAGCTTTTAGCTTTTCAATCTCCTGTGCTTTCAATGCCAATTCATTGTTTTCAGCAGCAGCCTTCTCTTGCGCTACCGCTGCAATCTGGGCTGCCGCTTTGCCGTTCGCTGCGATAAGATCAGATTCCAGTTTTTTGTTTTTGTCTTCCAATGATTTAATCTGAGCTTTTAGGGTATCTATAACGGCCATTCCCTTTTTCTGATCTGCCGCCTGTTTTGCAGAGAGTTCATTCATCAAAGACTTTTTATCTGCCTCAAATGCGGCATTTTTTACATCCGATAAACCTTTTTTCTCTTCTGCATCTGCGCCCTTAGAAACTGGATTATTAATGCGATCGGCCTGCACCATATTCAAATTATTTTTTGCTTGTCTTAATTCCTCTTGTGCCTGTTCCAACGCATTACCTGTTCCAGTGGTCATGGGTGCGGCGGCAGCGGCAACGGCAGCGGCCTTTTTTCCAGAGGGGAGAGGCAGAGGAACTTCACGCGGCGGCAAGGGTTCAACCGAAACGGGTTTTTCAGCCGTAGCGGCCGTTTCATTTTTGATATCCTTTTGGCCTTTGTCCTGTAAGGCAGCCGCAGCAGCCACTGTTTTTACAGGAGCGGCGGCCGGCGTTAATGCCGACAAACACGCGCTTAAATCTTTACCGGCCTGGTCCCATCCCCCGATTGAAAATGTGCTGCTGACATTATCGTAACGCATCATAAGCGACGGAGTTTCATCAAACGCCGCGTCCAAATCCACAACCGTATCAAAATTAAAAACGAATGTACGGGCGTTAATGGGGCGAGACTCCATCTCTATTTTATTCGCGTTACCGGGGCGAATTTCAACCTTATATACTTTTTTGGGATCCAGCTCATCAGCGCCGAATTCCAATGCCAATGACGACTGACCTTTTGTCGTGCGCCCCACCGTTACAGCTACGTTATCAATCTTGCGGCTGACGGCGCAATAAGGAAGCGCCGCCTGATCCACCCTTGTGGTGACCCATGCGCCTGTATTGGTTGCAGCACCCGCGGGTACCGAAATCCCAACGGTAAAAACAGACCCCATCAAAATCGCAAGAAGAGGCAAAGAAGAACGTGGGGAGATAAAAGAAGAGCGCATGGACATCGTCGCACCTATGGTCATGATTAAAAAAGGGAAAAGGACAAATCAAATCAACTTTCGTCAGTTTACACGATGCGGGGACCCAAGGTCTAGGGCCTATCATCGATCATTATAGCAATTTGACAAAAGAAAAGGGGGGAATCCTCCCCCTTTTTTACCGTATAACCAATGTACGCTGTCCGGTTTGCGGATCCTGATACAGCTGTCCCAGCGGACGGACCGGTTCAAACGTATATTGACCCAATAAATCAGCAACAGCTTGGCCGTAATCTGCATTCTTATTCACAGAATATTTGACCGCAAAATCAGTAGAGGACATCCAGATCAAGTTGGTTCCAGATTCTTCCGCCCACGCTTTCATCACCTGCTGCAGGCTTGCTCCTGTTAACGCCCGCCAGCGTTTCACGGGACCAACAGCCGCCTGTTTCGCGGTGACAACCGGACCAGCAGCCGTTTTAGAAGGCGTATGCAACGGCACCATTTGAGCCGCCATTTGTTCCAGATCAATATCTTCCTGTTCCATGGGGATCGGTGCAGGAACCGGCACAGCTCGCGCAGGGACAGGCGGCATCGGCGGCGGGGTGACAGCAGCCCCCCCCATCGCCCGATCTGTATTCATGGGGATCGGCGCGGGTGTTGCGTCAAATGAGGGGACTTCGACATCCATCGCCATGCCATCCATTACCTCTTCTTCTGCCGGAACATCGGCATAAAGATCATGAACCGTACGCTGCAGTGCCGTGCCAGGTATTTTTTGAGATGGTGCATCAGCTGTGTCCACAGAAGATGACGGTGGTGGCGCGGGTGCCCGCATGGGAATAGTGACAGGCGGCGTTGCCGTGGGAACCGCAGCAGCCCCCCGTGGTTCCTGACGCGGAGTGGGAATCGGCATAATCGGTTCAGGAATGGGGGGCAGTGCAGCTTTTTCCATTTCTGGCGCATCAGCCATAGGTGCCGGAGCAATGACCCGTTTTGGCGGCGGCGGTAAGCGGGATGGGATATGACGCGGCACAACTGCGCGTGCAACCGGAGCCACGTCAGCAAATTCAGGAACAGGTGCAGGTGCCTGCGGCGTCACCGCGGCTCGTGCTGCCGGCGCGGCGGGCACGCCCACCGGTTTTGCATCGGATGGCGGCGGCGTTGGCACAACAAATTCGTCCAGCGGCACTCCCTTGACTGTTTCGGGCGGAATAGCGGGCGCTTTTGATTCCTCAATATAGGGTTTTTTATCAATCTCCACGCCCTTTGGCGCCAGGGTTGTCTTGGCCCCCGCTTCAGGATACGTGGACAACAGCATGGTTAAGGCTGTCTGTAATTCACCCGTATATGAGAATTCTTTACTTAATGTGACATCACGCGGCATTGCCCAGACCAGATCCACACCATCTCGTTCAGTCCAACGGCGAACAACATCCCGCATGCTTTCACCCGGACGTGCACGGTAGGAGCGTACGATTTTTTCCGGTGCCTGTGCGGGCGCAGAAGCCGATACTGTGTTTGGTGATACAGATGATACAACCGGCACAGATTGTGCCGTCACATCTTTGACCGTAAGCGGCATACGCGATGCCGCCTTGGATGCCATGACCCCAGATGATAATTCAGAATCTGGTTTTGCACCCAGCACCCGAATTTCTTCACGTTTTAATGTATTTTCTGCCGACTTTTCCGAAACAACAGCCGCAGGATCAGGAACAGACAACCTTTTATTATCAGAGATATTTTGATTCTCTGCACGCGATTTCGGTTCCACCGCAACAATATCTGCCGGTGTTTCACCTGGCCAAATGGGGGGGGGCAAAGCCCGGCCATTTTCAATCGCCTCCGCACGGCGTACACGTGCAGGAACGGCTGAGGACATCAACACTGCAGCAGGGGCTTCCCCGGCAGCAGTGTGTTCCAAAGATGTTGGCACGGGAACCGATGCGGCGGCGGACGCCTGTCCTTCGGATGAGCATCGTTCCATTTCCGCAAACGCGGTTCTAATTCCCGTTACATCATAACGCAGTTGGTGTGACTGGCCATCGGGCAAGCGAACCAAGGCCGTTAAATAAGACGCATTTTCCATCCGCGCATAAACCGCGGCGGGATCCAGCATCGTCACCGTTACCGTCATCGGCGTTAACGCCTGGCCCATCAACTGCAAAGGTTTGGGATCCCGATCAAAAATCAATGTGACTGGAATGTCGCGCTGGGCCGGTACACCCAAATCATCCGCATCAAAAGACAGGGAATACAGCCGATGTTGGTGGGCCGACATTTGAATTAAGTTCCCCTGAACCTGACGTTTTGTGGCAAGGCATGGAGCTTTTACATTTTTCTCATAAAATCCGTCTGGCAGGGTCGATTGTTTTACTTCCCAATACATTTGTTGAGGAGTCAAAACTGATTTCGGCATTGGGGCCGTCATCGGTTTATTTTTGGCGCTTTCTGCCGGTTTTGCGGCTGGTTTAACGGACGCCGCCACATTCCCCGTCTTCTGAGGTGCAGGCACAGGCGACAAGGGCAGATCATCCATCGCAGATTCCGGTCCCTCATTCGTCAGCAAAAGAGGAGTAGGCGCAGAGGGAGATGCCGCATGTCCATCATGTGGGATCATCAAAGCCAAAGCAGAAACAGCCAGAAAGAGAGAGGTACGAACAGGCAACATCGTTTAAGAATCCTATAGATATGGTCATGATAAGGGTAAATCGCGCCCCAAAGAGATGCAAGTGGGTAAATGAAGGAAAGGGTAAAGACAAAAGAGGATATTATCCTTCGCGTTTATTGGTGACCTTGGCCGCCAACGACGCCTCCAGAAAACCATCAATATCCCCATCCAAGACCGCCTGGGAATTTGTATTTTCATATCCCGTTCGTAGATCTTTGATCATCTGATAGGGCTGCAGGACATAGGACCGAATTTGATACCCCCACCCATTTTCAGTTTTTTCGCCCTTAAATCCCTCTATCTCGGCCTCGCGCTTTTGTAATTCGCGTTCATATAAACGGGCTTTAAGCATCGACATGGCGGTTGCCCTGTTTTGATGCTGGGATCTTTCTTGCTGACACGCCACAACAATACCACTTGGCATGTGCGTGATTCGAATAGCTGATTCGGTTTTGTTAACGTGCTGTCCACCCGCTCCTTGCGCACGATACGTATCAACCCGCAGGT
>CAZQLB010000006.1:12233-21283 GCA_964593915.1 uncultured Pseudobdellovibrionaceae bacterium | reverse complement strand
CCATTCATGGCGGTGGACACTTTCCAGGGTGATAACAATAGGGATGATTTATTAAATCAAACCAATTTGAGAGAGTTTATTCTCTACAATTTCCCTGTCAAATGGTTTCATAATATACTCGTTTGCGCCAGCTTGCATAGCGGTCATTATGTGCGCCATATCGTTTTCAGTCGTGCACATAACAACCTTTGGATCCGATCCGTTTGATAAAGCGCGCAATGATTGCAAAAACTCAAGCCCATTTTTATTCGGCATATTCCAATCAAGAATAATCAACTCAGGCATTGATTTTTGAACCATATCAAGGGCAACTTGACCATCTTCAGCTTCATCACACACAAATCCCAGTTCTTCTAGAATGCGGCGCGCAACCTTTCGGACAACGCGGCTATCGTCAACGATCAAACTTGTGCGATTAGGCATGTCTTTTCCCTTTTAGTTACTAAGTGACCCGATCCCAGAAAGAAGTTTTGGAACATCCAAAACAACCAAAAGCTGGTCTTTTAATCTATAAATACCGTCTGATACTTCACGAAAATAGGGATCTAGCGTAGATGGACATGTTTCGTAATCCATAATACTCAATTTCAAAACATCTCCTACACGATCAAAAATAAGGCTATACGATTCACCTTCGTATTCAACAACAATGCTCATATAATGGGCATTATCATCAAGTTTTGGAAGATGAAGACGTTCCCGTACGTGAATAGCCGTTACAATCCGGCCACGCAGGTTCAAGGAACCACCAACTTCCGCAGGGGCGAGGGGGACGCGGGTCACCTTTTGTGGGCCCAAAACATCCTGCACCTGTAAAATAGGAATACCAAAAATCTGATCACCAATCATAACGGTCAAAAGTTCTTGGGTTTCTGACGCTCTTACCAAATCTGAAGAGCTATGACGAACAGCAATATTTGTTGACATTTAAGCTGCTCCTTTTTCTGTGAGGGCATCAGTTAAGGCGGATAGCAAAGTTTCTCGATCGAATTTTGCCACATACTTGTTGAACCCTTTTTGATATCCATATTCAATATCTTGGGGGGTTGCATGGGATGTTAATGCGATGATTGGCGTATGCCCCCATGCACTGTCTGCTTCCTTGGCTTTTTCAACAAATTCCAAACCGTCCATCTCGGGCATCTCAATATCTGATACAATCAAATCAAACATTGCGCCAGATTCTCGCAGTTGCAAAGCCTTAAGCGCGCTGTCCAATACCGTTACATCATAACCCGCAATAGTTAAAATTGGTGTTAACAAATTACGAAAGAACGGTGAATCGTCCACCAGCAGCAATTTTCTTTTTGTGATTTGGTCAGTTGCGCGGCCACCGGAGAAATAAGCCTCGTCGTCATGGTTTTTGAACCAGTTTTGATCCATTCTGTGAAGATAATAGGCAACATCCACGATATCTGTTGCTTTACCTGCAATCACCGTAGACCCCACAAAACCGGGTTGCTGAGCCCCCATTTGGATATCCAAATTGTCTTCGACAATATCGATAATATCGTCAACCACAATACCAAGTGACCGTGATCGATCCGCAAAAACCAAGACGGCTTTTTCGGGTTTATTCATATTGACACTGTCATTCAAGGGGAGAAGGGGCATCAATTGATCACGGTATTGGATCAACATGCGGCCACCCGCTTGTTCAATTTTTCCTGTTTGAACGTGTTCCAATCGTGCGATCAGAGACAACGGAACTGCCTTTGGCGCAGAGTCGCCGGCGTTGAAAAGGAGAAGGGCCGTTTTTTGATTGCTGCGGGCCATAGTGTCATGCGCCTTTGCATCAGCTTCGGTATGCGATAGGTCAACTGTCCCCATTGCTTTTGCAAGACCTACGGGGTCCAGAATCATGATGACACTGCCATCCCCCAGAATTGTGTTTCCCGAAAAAAGGTCAATGTTTTTGATAATCTTTGGAACGGGTTTGACAACAATTTCTTCGGTATCATAGACCTTGTCGACAATAATCCCGAATTGATAAGGACCAACCTGGGCGACGACGATGTATTTTTTCCCCTCGGCCAAGGATTGTAGCAATCCCGCTGTTCCTGAATGATCCCCTGTTTTTTGGAGCCTTAAAAGCTGTTCAAGGGATACAAGTGGGAGCAGTTTATTCCTGAGGCGGAACAAGGGGGTCCCATTCACCATTTCGATACGATTTTCAGACTTTGCAGAGGTTAAAACCAGCTCGCGGACCGCAAGTTGGGGCATCGCAAACCGTTCTCCACCCGCCCCCAAGATCAGCGAGCTGACAATCGCCAGTGTCAGCGGAATTTTAATGGTAAAGACAGAACCCTTTCCCTCAACCGATTTCATTTCAACCGATCCACCGATTTTTTCAATATTGCTGCGGACAACATCCATGCCAACACCGCGGCCCGAAACAGATGTGACCTGTTCTGCTGTAGAGAAGCCAGCTTTGAAAATAAACTGTTGAATCTGTTGAATAGACATGGTGGCGAGGTCTTCGGTCGTCGCCAATCCATTTTTTACGATTTTTGCTTTAATTTTTTCGATCGGCAATCCACGGCCATTATCCTCAATCTGAATAATGATGTGTCCCCCCTCGTGGAAGGCGCGTAAAACAATTTTACCCGTATCCATTTTTCCGGCGGCGATACGATCCGCTGGCCGTTCGATCCCGTGGTCAGCCGAATTTCGAACCATATGCGTCAATGGATCTTTGATCATTTCCAGAACCTGGCGATCCAATTCGGTATCTTCCCCAATCATTTCTAATTCAATTTTTTTACCCAGTTCGTGGGCTAAATCACGCACAATGCGCGGAAGTTTAGACCACGCTGTCCCAATGGGCTGCATGCGTGTTTTCATAACGCCTTCTTGAAGGTCCGAAACAACCAATGAAAGGCGTTGCAGCGGTGCGCTGAATTCGCTGTCTTTATTGGTGCGAAGTGTTTGAAGAAGTTGGTTACGTGTTAACACCAGCTCGGAAACCATGGTCATTAAATGTTCAATAACATCAACGTTGACGCGGATACTTTGGTTTGCGACCGATGATTCCTTGACTTCCCGCGGGACGCCAGCGGCGGCTGCATCTGCTGTAGGTTCAGGTTGTTTTTCGATCTGTGCAGCTGAATGTTCGGTTGTTTCCGCAACGGAAACCGATTCAAATTCGGGCTCATCCGATTCGTGGATTTCCGGAGCGGCAGGGGTAGATACAGGTGTATCGGACCCATCGCCCTTACTTTCATATACAGCGTCCAGTTTAACGATTAAATCATTATCGTTTCCGTCCGGTTCCTTGCCGTTCATTTCCAATTCAGCCAAAAGGTAACGAACACGGTCCAGCGATTCGAGAATGAGCGTAACGTAATCAGGAGTTACTTTTAGGTCACCATCCCGGAATCGCCCGAGCACGTTTTCAGCACGGTGGGCAACTGTTTCAAGACGTGGAAGGCCCAAAAAGCCGCACGTCCCCTTGATGGTATGCATCAACCTGAAAATACTGGATAACAAATCCCGATCATTCGGGTTTTGTTCAAGCCGCACCATATCATTATCAAGCGCGGATAGGCTTTCGTTGGTTTCCGTTAAAAATTCGACGATTAAATCATCCATGGTGGATTCTCCCGAACCAGAGGGCGACAAAGGACACTTTGACTGATCTTCAATCCTAGTATAGGCCGAAAACCAGTTAATTCTTCGTTACATTGATACCATAGATTGTATAAAAATCAAAATCATCCATATGTATGTAGGTTGTTTGTTGTGGGTAGCTTATTTATGAATAAAATGAGAGCGATTTATGAAATATAATGACATGTCGATCCCTATATATGGGACTTTATTTTGAAAACATCTGGTACTTTCGTTTAAATCTTCATAAAGTGATCACGAATTTTTGTTTATATGTATGTACGATGACACACGATATCTCTTTTCCTCTACCTGATTCGCATTTTGAACGCATGACCCAAAGTCAGCTGGATGGGCTTGTTTCCTTGCATGAGCGATTCTTGCAGGGCCGAATCGGGGGGCGCCGTGCTATTTTGAAACGTATTGATCTGTCGGCTTTGACCTTAAAGGGGCGTCGTTTACGTCAGGCAGATTTTACCAGCTGCCTTATGAAGAATATGGATTTATCAAACGCAGATTTTCAGGAAGCATCGCTGTATGCTTGTGACTTATCATATTCAAATTTAAATGATGCTGTTTTTGTGCGGGCAGATTTGCGCGGTGCGCGAATCGAAGGTGCTGATTTGATTGGAACAAATTTGGAACGGGCGGATTTGCGTAGTGGCGGCATGTCAACGACATCCAGCTTTGATCAAATACAAGAACCCAGCGTTGTGAATTTTCGTGGGGCGAATTTATCCGGGGCGCGCCTTTCTGGCGTTATGGCCTCTCATGCGGATTTTTCTGATGCGATCATGGCAAAAGTTGATATTCAAAATGCGGATTTGCGGAATGCTAGTTTTCGTGGAGCCGATCTGTCCGATGCGCTTGTTGTTGGAGCACAGCTTTCTGGTGCGCAGATGCAAAAGACAATTTTGACGGGCGTGTCTTTGGACCGCGTGAAAGACCGTGTGGATGTCCAAGATGCGATTACTGATGCAAATGTGGGGCATTCTATACAATCCCTTGCCGAACCCTTGCCAAAGATGATTGAACAGCATCGCATGTGGGTTGAAACGGCGGGATCCTCTGGACGGCAGCTTGATTTATCTGGATATGATTTACGCGAATTAGAAACTTTAAAACGGGAATCACTTACGGCTATTCGTGCGGCGCATGCCAAATGGATGGGGCTTAACCTTTACCAGATTCAGCTTCAAAGCGCGGTTCTGGATGGATCAGATTTCAGGACATGTGATATGGAGGGGGCGGACCTTCGTGCCTCTTCCTTCCGCGGGGCTATTTTTAACCATGCGAACATGAGGGGGGTGAATATGTCCCCTTTGCTTTTCGGATCGGGGACAACAGGCCGATTTGCGCCATGTGATTGTTCGGGCGCGCAGATGCGCTATGCTGATTTATCGGGGGGCAATTTCAAAAACGTCGATTTCCGCGGTGCTGATTTATCCCATGCGGATTTGCGGAATGCCGATTTGCGCGAAGCAGATCTGAGTGGTGCGAATTTGACAGGGACCTTGATGGATGGCGCCAATACGGAAGGCGCTCGCTTGCCTGATAGTATGAAGGGTCGTGCTTTTTCGATCAAGGATCTTTCTGATACAAAAGGGGAATAGAGCCCAATTTGTCGCGTTCTATCATCGATTAATTTAAGAAAAGGGCAGATCTGCAAAAGTTCTGCCCTTTTCTTCTTTGTGTTATTTTTTGAGTTTGCTGGTCAATTCCGGTACAGCCGTGAACAAATCAGCGACCAATCCATAATCCGCCACGCTGAAGATTGGAGCATCTGGATCCTTGTTAATCGCAACGATCACTTTTGAATCCTTCATTCCCGCCAGGTGCTGAATGGCGCCGGAAATACCAACGGCAATATATAAATCTGGCGCCACAATCTTTCCTGTTTGCCCCACCTGATAGTCATTGGGGACGTATCCGGCATCAACAGCCGCGCGTGATGCGCCAACTGCGCCGGATAATGTATCCGCAAGTCCTTCAATCAGGTTAAAGTTTTCGGATGATCCAACCCCGCGTCCCCCTGATACAACGACACGTGCGGCTGTTAATTCTGGCCGGGCGGAAACAGAAATGTCGTGACGGATAAAGGTCACTGAATTCGCCCCTTGTCCCGATAAAGACTGGGCCGTGATCTGTGCAGGGGATGCGCCTGTTCCTGCTCCTGCAAATGTTGTGGGGCGCACGGTCATGATTTTGATAGGGTCGGATGATTGAACAGTCGCGATTGCATTTCCTGCATATATTGGGCGCATAAACGTATCGGGCGACGTGATGCGGATGACATCCGATATGGGCTGCATATCCAAAAGGGCGGCAATCCATGGCATCATGTTTTTCCCAAAAACGCTGGCCGGCATGATCACATGGGTATAGGCCCCGGTTTTAATCAGATGGGCCAGATCGGGTGCTATTCGTTCCGGTAAGACAACATGTGCAGATTCCGGATTTGTTATGGTGATGACTTGTTTCACCCCATCGATCCCCGCTGCCGCCGTCGCAGGTCCAGAAATATCGGATCCAATCAGCAGAATATGGATATCATCCGATATTTGATGTGCGGCCGTCACCAAATTTTTCGCAGCCGGTTTAAGCGTGTTTTTTTCAACTTCCGCAATGATAAGTGTTTTTGTCATTCGATCACCTTTGCTTCTGTTTTTAATTTATCGATCAGCGCATCGACATCGGGAACCTTTATCCCGCCTTTTCGTTTTTCTGGCTCGCTAATGTTCAGGACCTTGAGTCGTGGCATCAGTTCGACCCCCAAATCTGCAGCAGCGATTGTTTCCATCGGTTTTTGTTTTGCCTTCATGATATTGGGCAGGCTGACGTGCCGCGGGGTGTTGAGGCGGAGATCTGTTGTAATAACAGCGGGTAATGTCAGGCACAGCGTTTCAAGGCCCCCATCAATTTCACGCGTGATTGTTACCTTTTCCCCGTCAATGTCCATTTTTGAAATATATGTGCCCTGCGGCCAATTCAGAAGGGCCGCCAGCATCTGGCCTGTTTGATTGCTGTCATCATCAATGGATTGTTTGCCCATGATCACCAGCTGAGGTGTTTCGCGCGCTATGATCTTGGTCAGGCATTTTGCAACCATCAGCGGTTCAAAGGATGTATCTGTCGGAAGGTCTGTTGTGATGAGAATACCTCTATCTGCACCGATCGCCATTGCCGTCCTGATGACGTCCTGGGCAATTGCGGGGCCAATTGTGACCACGATGATTTCGGTTGCTTGCCCTTTTTCCTTGAGGCGTACAGCTTCTTCTACCGCAATTTCATCAAAGGGATTCATGGACATTTTCACGCCCGCAAGGTCGACCCCGGATCCATCCGACTTTACGCGGACCTTTACGTTATAATCGATAACCCGTTTGATCGGGACGATGATTTTCATTCTTATATCTCCTTATTTCGATAAAAGGATCAGAGCAAAAAGGATTAGGGCCACGCCCTGTAAAAAAACCCGCATCCGCATCAGACGTTGGCCATATTTCTGGTTGAATGGCCCCCCTCGTGTCATTGAAATGATCCCCACTGCGAGGGTTAAAACCACCGCAATCATTACAACAACCAGTGCCATTAAAAGAAAATTGTTCATTTTTTTATCCTATCAGATTTTTACAACGGAATGAAGGGGACTGGAAAATCATTTAAACAGCTCTCTTTTCGAAAGCTATGATGTAATTCACATCGATGTCTCGAGGATTGAGGTGAAAATCACCTGTCCTAAGGTTAAAAACGATGCCGGACATACGGATGGGGGTGCATCCCTCTTTCTCTAGTGCATGGGTCAGCGTAGATGGTTTCACAAATTGATCCCATGTATGAGTTCCCGGCGGGACAAGACCCAGGATATATTCCGCCGCAACCTTTCCGAGCAAAAAGGATTTGAGCGTTTTATTGAGTGTTGAAATCATGAGGATTCCACCTGGTCTGACTTGCGCCGCCAGCTGGGAGAGGAAAAAAGGAACGTCGTTGACATGTTCGATGATTTCGAGGGCGGTTACCATATCAAATTGTTTTTTTGGTTGCTGCCTTACAAATGCTTCGATCGTTTCTGCATGATAGTCGATTTTCAGGCCTATACCATTCGCATGCTGCCTTGCGATTTCGATTGCCTGTTCATCTGCATCAAGGCCGATGATATTTCCGCCCAGCCGGCACATGGACTCGCACAGCAATCCGCCTCCGCACCCCACATCCAAGATTTGTATGTTCTCAAAAGGGGCTGCTGTATCTTTTGGTAACTGTTTATGGTCGCATATCAAATCCCGGATAAAGGTCATGCGCACCGGATTGATCCTGTGCAGGGGAGCAAAAGGACCGTCCGGATCGTGCCAGAACATCGAATCTTTTTGGAACTGCTGGATTTCGGCATCAATACGTGTGTTTTTCTCTTTATTATTCATAATAGTTTAAAAAAATCTGGATTTTAGCTAAAGTTTAACGGATCTTCGGGCATGATAGTCGGGAATATACAGAAAATCAAATAGCGGGATTCATCTTCTCTTCGTTTTAACATGCAACAAGATCAGACCAATGTGATTCGAGCCATTCATAGTCGCCAAAAACGCGGGCGGCTGGATGTTTTGTTCGCCGTTGTCGTGAGCGGTGTGATTGTGACCGTATCTGCTTTTTTATTACTAAACACGTTTATATCCAGGGCTCTTGTCAGTGATCAAGAAATACGAAAAAAAACCATTTCTCAAATGGTTACGAGCCGCATTCAGCAATTTGATCAAGGATTGGACATGCTGGCGAGTTTCATGCGGCTTATTTCTCCTGAAAATCTTGAAGGGGGGCAGCTTGCTGATGTCATCCGAGCGCAGAAGGAGTTATCGGATGGGTTGACGGCTTTATTTTTTGTGGATGGTGCCGATTTGATATCGGATCATGCCGTGAAAATATATCCACAGGAACGCAGCTCTCTTCGTGCGTTGCCTGCTATTATCCAAAAAATTCATAATGGAATTATTCCGCCATCTTCTCTTGATGTGGGGAAAGCTTATCTTTATTCGATGGATGGTATATGGCAGCCCGTCTTGGAACATATTAAACCAGACGATCAGATGGCGCGTATAACATATGATCAGATCGCTATTTTATATCCTGTTTTAAAAGCAGATGGTGGACGTGGTTATTTATTGGCTGTTCTTCCATCGCGTTCGCTTATTAACGATCGTTGGCTTTATCAGGATCAAAACCTGTCCCGCTTTAGTATGCGTGGTCATGATGGTCAGTATATTTTTGATTTTTATCGTGTTCGGTTTTCAGGTGATCCTGATCGAGGGCAAGAGCCGATGGAATCGTCGCGCGCTGTGAAAGTAGATTTTGCATCAGATGTATCAGGCATCTTGATTCAATTTATACAGAATAATGACCAAAAAAATGCGATTTTAGGGATGATTCCTTATATTACCTTGGCTCTT
>CAZQLB010000006.1:0-12223 GCA_964593915.1 uncultured Pseudobdellovibrionaceae bacterium | reverse complement strand
GACTTGGGTTGACGTTGCTCGGGTCGTTTTATTTGTATAGCAATTACAAACAATCTCATTTGCTTTTAAAAATGAACCGGACACTGGCGCTTAAAAACATGGAAATGAATGCCCAGGTGACCGAACGTGAACGCCTTAACCAAATTCTTCGGAAAAATGAGCGTGAACATCGTTCTATTCTTGATTCTGTAAGTGATATTATTTTTGAACTGGACGAAAATGGCCATATCATGTTTGTGAATGAAACATGGCAACGTGTGCTTGAATACCAAATGGATCAGGCACACGAAATGACATTATTTGAGATCATGTCGCATCATGATGCTCAGGAACAAAAAGCCTTGTTTCAGATATTTGTACAGGGGGAAGAGGGAGATCCCTATGACGTGAACGTTCCGCTTAAAACGGCGTTCGGTACGTTTCGTTTAATGGAAATTAAATTTTCCATGCGCCGTATGGATGAAAACAAAAATATGCGTGTTGTAGGCACGATTACGGATGTCGAAGAAAGCCGCCGTGCCCAGTTTGCCCTTGAAGAAGCGGAAAAAAGATATCGTTCCATTTGGGAAAATGCACCCAGTGGGATTTATCAGATGTCTTCGGAAGGTAAAATTTTATCTGCAAACCCCGCTTTTGCACGTCTTTTTGGATATGCGACGCCTGTGGAGATTATGCAGGATATATCCGATATGAACCAGCAGCTTTTTGCAAGTTATAAGGATCGCCAGATCTTGCTGCGGCGGGTTCAGCAGGAGGGGTCTGTTGTTAATCATGAATCACAATCTTTGCGTCGTGATAAAAATGCATTTTGGCTTTTGGAAAGCGTGCGCGTTGTGCGGGATGAGGCTGGACAGATTATCTATTATGAGGGAAGTTTTGATGATGTGACGCAGAGTAAAGAAGGGGAACTGAAATTAAAAGATGCGATCCTTCAATCCGAAATGGCGAACCGTTCTAAAACAGAATTTTTAGCGAATATGTCCCATGAATTGCGGACACCGCTGAATGCTATTATTGGATTTTCTGAAATTATCAAAGATCAGATTTATGGTGCTCTTGATGAAAAATATCTGGGTTATGCACGGGATATTCATGACAGCGGACGGAATTTATTATCTATTATCAATACGATCCTGGATGTCGCCCGTATCGAAGCGGGAGAGCGTCAGCTGAACGAAACCATGATCAATATGTCTTCAATGATCCAAGGGGTTATGGACCTTGTGCGGCCAAAGGCTGCCGCAAACGAACAGCGGTTGCAGTCGATGATACCGGGTTCCTTGCCGCGCCTTTTGGGGGAAGAGCAGGCGGTGCGTCAAATTTTACTGAATCTGCTTTCGAATGCCATTAAATTTACACCATCCCAAGGACAAATTACGGTCAAGGTGGATGTCCAGCAAAATGGCGATATGATGCTGTCTGTTTCTGATACAGGGGTTGGTTTGGATGACGAAGAAATTGCGCGCGTGATGGCGCCATTTGGTTTGGCCAGTGGTAGTTTCGCGCGATCATCATCTGGTCCCGGTCTGGGGCTAACGCTTGTCAATTCGCTGACAAAATTGCATGGCGGACGGTTTGAAATGATGTCTCAAAAAGGTGTGGGGACAACGGCTATGGTGATATTCCCGTCGGTCCGGACACGTTCTGCTTGATTCGTGTAGATGATTTTACTTCTGGTTTTTTACGATTGTCCTAAACGATGTTCAACTAAACGAACATAGTATTCCATGACAAGCGGAATAATCCGGTCGTTGAAATCATATCGAGGGTGGTGAAGACCTTGGGTATGTGGGCTTTCTGGATCGTTTCCATCTGCTTGCCCCACAAACATATAGTTTCCAGGTTTGTGGGCCAGCATGGCGCCAAAATCTTCTGCGTTCATGACAAGCGGCGCGGTGATCACGGCATCTCCCCCAACAATACCCCGGGCGATATTCATCGCGATTTCGGTCATTTCGGGGTGATTGATCGTGGATTCATAATGCCGGGTATAGGTCACATCGGCCGTCATATCGAACGCCTGGGCGATACCATTTGTCATTTTTATAATGCGGTCTTCGATCATGTCACGGATTTCAGGCAGGAATGTGCGGACGGTGCCCGACAGGGATGCACTGTCTGGAATCACGTTTGTGGCTTCGAACCCGTTTCCGCCCGCATGAATATTCGTCATACTGATTACCGCGTTTTCTGTCGGGTTGACGTTGCGGCTGACAATGGTTTGCAGGCTGGAGACCAATTTACAGGCCGCAATCAACGGGTCATTCGCAAGGTGGGGCAGGGCGGCATGGCCTCCGCGCCCTTTAAGTGTAATATGGATATCATCAGTTGCGGCCATGATGGGGCCTTCTCTGGATCCAAACATACCAACGGCGGCATAGGGGGCGTTATGAACAGCATAGACTTCGTCAATTTTGTACCGATCAAAAAGGCCATCGTTGATCATGCGCTGGGCGCCGCCGCCGGATTCTTCAGCAGGTTGAAAGATAAAATAAACACGCCCGTTGAAATTATTGTTTTCATTTAAATATTTTGCAGTGCCTAAAATCATGATGGTATGCCCGTCATGGCCGCAGGCGTGCATGCATCCGGTTTTTTGGGATGCCCATTCGCTTTGTGTTTCTTCGGTAATCGGTAAGGCGTCCATATCCCCGCGCAGGGCAATAGATCTGTCTTTTGTATTGGATGTACCATCTATCCAGGCGACAATCCCGGTTCCGGCCATGCCGCGTTCGTGCGGGATATTCCATTCAGATAATTTCTTGGCCACAAAGTCACTTGTAAAATGTTCTTGAAAGGCAAGTTCAGGATGAGTGTGCAGAATACGGCGATAACCAGCTAATTCAGTGGCCATGCTCAGGATCTCGGGGCGGACGGACATAACGTATTCTTTCCTTTGAAACAATCAATACAATCAAAGGTATCAGATAAACTGTTAAAATTTAGTTTTACGCGGATCGAACGCGTCCCGAACAGCCTCGCCAATAAACGTGAGGAGGGTCAGCATAAAGGCCAGGGTGACAAAAGCGGTTATCCCAAGCCATGGGGCGGATAAATTGTTTTTTCCTTGAGAGAGAAGTTCCCCCAGTGATGGAGATCCGGGCGGCAAGCCAAGTCCTAAAAAATCAAGGGAAGTCAATGCAGTAATTGATCCTGTTAAGACGAATGGGAGCATGCTGAGGGTTGCGACCATGGCGTTTGGCAGAACGTGGCGGATCATGATTATGGGATCTGTTACGCCCATGGCTTTGGCTGCGCGGACATAATCAAAATTACGGGCGCGCAGGAATTCGGCCCGTACGACATCCACAAGCTGCACCCACGAAAAGAGCAATAGAATAATCAGAAGGGTCCAAAACCCCGGCACAAACATGGCGGCAAAAATAATCAGGATATAAAGGGAGGGCAAAGATCCCCATATTTCGATCACGCGCTGCAGGATCAGGTCGGTTTTCCCGCCAAAATAGCCTTGAATTGCGCCCATCGAAATACCGATAATACTGCTGAATACCGTTAGCAAAAGGCCAAACAGGATGGATAGCCGGAATCCGTAAATCAAACGCGCCAACACATCGCGGCCCTGATCATCAGTTCCCAGCCAGTTTTCAAAAGTAGGGGCCGAAGGGGCCGGGGTCTTCAGCTGATAATTAATCGTGTCGTATGAAAAGGGAATAAGGGGCCAGATCATCCAGCCTTGCGCGTCAATCAGTTCTTTGACATAAGGATCGCGATAATCTGTTTCTGTTTCGAATTCGCCGCCAAATGTGGTTTCCGGGTACATTACCGCGACGGGCGCATACAATCCGCCCTTGTACCAAACGAGCAGGGGTTTGTCGTTTGCAATCCCCTCAGCCCCCAGCGCAGTGACCAGCACGATCATAAAAATCCAAAAGCTGTAGAATCCGCGCTTGTTGGCACGAAATTGGGATAATCGCCGGCGGGTCAAAGGGGATAGGGTCATGTATTTCCCTTGTAAGAATGAAGTTCATAGAGGGCATTAATGACAGGTTCTAAGTCTGCAGGATTTCGCATAGCGTGATCGGTATCTTTACGCAGAAAAAGATGTACGTTATTCGTTATTATATTTTCCATAATACTTAATGGAGCGGCGCTGGCACATATATCATCATGTAAGGCATGAATAAGGCGTATTGGTGATTCAATCGGTAATCGGGAAGTAATAATGTGTGTAATTGGTATATGTTCTGTTAAATCAAGATGGATAGAAAGGTCTGTTTCGGCATTATAAATTGTTTTTTTACCTGTTTTTTGAATATAACTACCAAAGCCAGATCCCATTCCCACAAGGCCACAAACCTTTTGTGGACGTGCCATGGCTGCCATCAGCATCAAAAATCCGCCCATGCTATGTCCAAGAAGAATAACTTTTTCATCAGGCACCTGATCAATTAGGTCGATTATATTCTGTGCCCACAAATCAACTTGCCATTCTTTCTCTTCATCACCCGACAATCCCCATCCCGCATAGTCAAAGCAGATAAATGGAATATCCTTTTCTTGCATCCGATTTGTTAGAAAAGGAAGGCGTGTGTTCTCTTTCATCGTGCCTTTATGACCCATAGCCATAAGAACTGCTGGTCCTTTTCCATCTGTTCGCCGATAGGCAATTTGATAACCAGATGATGCTATATAAGCTGTATTTTGCATCTTACACCCTTCCTTCAAAATTGATGCGGGGGTCAACAATGACATAAGTCATATCCCTTATAATGGTCATGACAAGTCCGATTAATGAAAAGATATAAAGTGTCCCTAAAACCACGGGGTAATCCCGGTTAATAATCGACTGATACCCCAAAAGCCCAAGCCCATCCAGGGAAAAAATCACTTCAATCAGCAAGGATCCGGTAAAGAAAATGGATACAAAAGCCGCCGGAAAACCCGCAATCACAATGAGCATCGCATTCCGGAAAACATGACCATATAACACACGGGATTCAGGCAGCCCCTTGGCCCGCGCGGTTAAGACATATTGTTTGGACAGCTCATCCAAAAATGAATTTTTGGTCAGCATGGTTAAACCTGCAAACCCGCTGATGACCAGAGCCAGTGTGGGCAAAACCATATGCCAGGCGTAATCCATGATTTGTCCGATGATGCTTAGGTCGTCAACGTTATCGGATACGAGGCCGCGCAGGGGAAACAGGTCGAAATAACGTCCGCCCGCAAACAGGATGATCAGCAAAATCGCAAACATGAATGAAGGAATTGCGTATCCGATAAAAATAACGGCGCTGGACCAGATATCGAAGGGGGATCCATCGCGTACGGCCTTGCGTATCCCCAGCGGGATTGAAATCAGATAGATGATAAGGGTCGACCACAGGCCCAGTGATATCGATACCGGCATTTTTTCAAGAATAAGGTCGATGACCGATGCGTCGCGATAATAGCTGTCGCCCAGGTTAAATTGTGCATAGTTCATGACCATTTGTATAAATCGTTCGGGCGCTGGTTTATCAAACCCATAGAATTTTTCAAGTTCGGCGATCAGGGCAGGGTCCAGCCCCTGCGCCCCGCGATAGGTGCTGGATTCAGATGCGGATTGCAGCGTATGTCCGCCAGATGGACCGGATGATGTATCCGATCCGCCGCCGGTAATGCGGGATGTGCCGTCTGCATCATGTCCCTGAAGCGCGGCAATCATGCGTTCCACGGGGCCGCCGGGGACAAATTGAATAATCGTAAATGACACAAGCATAATCCCCAAAAGTGTGGGGATAAGTAAAAGCAGGCGTCGCAGGATATACGGTAACATGTGTCTTATCTGAGAATGATGAAATTGAGTCACTCGCTATGAAATAACTGTTTTCCACTTTATCAAGGGAGGGGAGATGATACTAGACCCAAAATTTGACAGAAGGGGAAAAGTCTGGCAGCTATACGAAGAGAGCCCCTTTTAAAACAGTTTCTTCTGACGATTGGAAAAAATATGTCTGTTACCATTATTATCCCGGCGCGTTATGCATCCACCCGCTATCCGGCAAAACCGCTGGCCCAAATTCGCGGAAAAGAATCGATCCTGTGGACGCTTGAGGCCGGCTTGCGGGTTCAGGGCGTGGATGCTGTTTATGTAGCAACCGACGATCATCGAATTGCGGATGTTGTCCGCGCGGCGGGTGGCCAGGTGGTTATGACGTCTGATGCATGCCGCAACGGCACCGAACGTGTCGCGGAGGCGGCGCGGCTTTTGGGCCTTGCCGGGGATGAAATCATCGTTAATTTGCAAGGGGATGCGCCGCTGACCCCGTCATGGTTTGTGGATGCTTTGATCAAAGAAATGCATGTGAATAATCAAGCGGATATGGTAACGCCGGTTTTAAAGTGTGACGAAGATAGTTATAAGCGGTTTAAAAACGATCGTGCACATGGCCGGGTGGGCGCAACAACGGCTGTTTTCGGGGCCGGGCGCCGCGCGCTTTATTTTTCAAAAGAAGTTATCCCGTATTTGCCAGCCAAGTATGATTATACCCAGACACCGGTTTATCATCATGTCGGGGTTTATGGGTATCGTATGCGCGCGCTGCAGGATTACCCGCATTGGCCTGTTGGTCCGCTTGAATCAGCTGAACAGCTGGAGCAGTTACGTTTTCTTGAAAATGGGCGTGCGGTCTATGTGGTTGAGGTGGATGCGCGCGGTCACGCGTTCTGGGAACTGAATAACCCGGAAGATGTGCAGGTCATTGAAGAGATGATGGCCCAAAACGCACGGATATCGGCTGTGTAATCTTTTTACGTTATAGCCATTTAAATAAATAATCGAACATTGTCATCCGCGAAGCGGCAACGCCGTACATCGGGGATCCATCCTGCAAAAATCCAGTTTCTTCCAAATGGATTCCCGCTTTCGCGGGAATGACAGTGTTTATTTAATCTTTCAAGTGGTTATATAAGTTCTTGGATCGATCCTAAGAACGTTGGATTTGATCTAGTTCACGTTGCAGGGCAGCGATGCTTTGCCGAATTTTTGCAATGCGTTCCTGTTTGGTGCCAGCAGGGGCTGTGCGTGTATGTTCAGGCTGTTTTGTTCCTGGCGGCATGGCGCCGCGCAGCGGAAACGGGGTTATGGCACGCATGGCATTTTCAAACAGCGCAACGTTTTTTTGCTGGATATCCTCAAGCACTTTTAGCCCCGGAAAAACAGCCCCCATTTTGGCTGCCGCTGGTCCCATTTGTTGTATGATTTTTTCCTGTTGCTGGGCAAGAGAATCGAGGGATTGTTGCAAGAAATCAGGAACGAGTTTTTGAAAATGGTGGTCATAAAATGTAATTAATTGACGGAGAAATTGTGTAGGGAGCAGATTTTTATCGTCATTCATTTCCTGTTCCAGGATAATTTGGGTCAAGACGGATCTGGTCAAATCCTCGCCTGTTTTGGCATCCTGGACCACAAATTCGCGGTCTTCCTTGACCATTTCACAAAGGTCATCAAGCGTGACATAACTGCTGCGGCTGGTGTCGTAGAGGCGGCGATTTGCGTATTTTTTAACAACAATCGGGCCGGGGGCGCGTTTTGCGGGCATTATAAAACCTGTTGCGAAAGTGGATGTAAAAAGAGATGATAGGACCACTCTATCACAAATATGTGCAAAGCACAAAGAGGATCTCTTGCCCGTGTTCCATGGATCCGATACATATAAACGTATGTCGTTTGATGATTTCTCTCCGGATGAAAAATCCTATCCCCATGCGCTTTATTTAAATATTGTCCAGGCTGCTCTGATCAATATGATGCAGCATGTACCAGATCAAGCGGTTCAGAATATGACAAAATTTTTTACGGGGCTAAAGCGATTCCAATCCGCCGAGGTCCAGCGTGATGCAGCGGTGTTCAAAGAATTGGGGCAGCATGGATGTGTTTCTATCCGATATTATGGCCATGAGGGTCAGAAGGCAAAGGTGCCTGTTCTGTTCATCCCGTCTTTGATTAACAATGATGCGATTTTTGATTTGGGGCCGGATCGGTCTTTTTTGCGCACCTTAACCGCCGCGGGTCATCCTGTTTATGTTCTGCATTTTCAGAATCTGGTTGCCGATGATGTGGCTCATTCTTTGGATACGTTTGTGGTGGACCGTCTTGTTCCCGCGCTTGAAGATGTGGATTGTCATATCCGGTCAGCTGGCGGAGCGCCCCCTGTTTTGCTTGGGTACTGCATGGGTGGATTGCTTGCTGCTGCTGCTGCTGCCGTGTGGGGAAATGATCGCGCATCCGGGTATATGATGATTGCAACGCCATGGGATTTTCATACGGGCAAGCCATCGTTTACGGCGTTGGTCCAAAACTGGATCCCTTTTATCTGTCCGGTTTTATATACTCAGCCTGTTTTATCGTATTATCATCTTCAGTCCTTGTTTGCGATGGTGGATCCATCTAATGCGTATCAAAAATATGTGCGATATGCGGATCTTTGCGAAGATTCGGATGCGTCTGCATTGTTTGTTTTGACAGAAAGTTGGCTTCAGAGCGGGGAAGACCTTCCCAGTTCTTTGGCGCAGGAATTTCTGCAAAAATGGTATGTTTTAAATGACCCTGGTCGCGGGGTCTGGCGGGTTTCTGGGCATGATGTGCGGGCCGATGTTTTGGCGGCGCGCCCCAGTTTAATTGTGGTACCCATGCGTGATCGGCTGGTGGAGCCGCAAACGGCATCGGCGCTTTCTGATCGGTTGGCGGCTATTGGCGCGGATGTGACTGTTTTATCCCCTGATTTGGGGCACATTGGTATCATGGCCAGTGCGCGCGCCAAGGATCAGGCCTGGGACCAGATTCTGGAATGGCTTGATCATCTGTAAATTAACTTGACGTGTCATTATATATGATGCGTTGCAGCATCGTGATCCCCTTTGCAATTTTGGATAAGCCCGATATAAAACGGGGGACTTGTTTCCATGATAATGAAAGGCAGAAAAATGACACATACAGATCCCGTGGTGATTGTGGCCGCACGCCGTACGGCCATTGGCGCTTTTAATGGCACCCTTTCTGGACTTTCGGCATCTGATTTGGGGGCAACTGTTTTAAAGGCTGTGATTGCTGATTCGGGCCTCTCTCCTGCTGATGTGGATGATGTGGTCATGGGCCAGGTATTGACCGCGGCGGTCGGTATGAACCCGGTGCGGCAAAGTGCGATTAAGGCCGGTATTCCAACCGATAAAACAGCACTGACCATCAATCAGGTTTGTGGGTCGGGCCTGCGTGCTGCTGCATTGGGTATGCAAAGCATTCTGGCAGGGGATGCCGATATTGTGATTGCAGGTGGGCAGGAAAGCATGTCCAATGCGCCGCATGCGGCGGTTTTGCGGTCTGGTGTCAAAATGGGAAATTTTGACATGGTGGACACGATGATTCGTGACGGTTTGTGGGATATTTTTAATAATTATCATATGGGCGTTACGGCCGAAAATGTGGCGTCCGAACATGGCATCACGCGCGCGGATCAGGATGCATTTGCCGCGCTGTCTCAGCAGCGGGCGGCTGCCGCGATTGCTGCCGGTTATTTCGAAGGGCAGATCGTGCCGGTGAAGGTCAAAGTCAAAAAGGAAGAAATAGAGTTTAAGGTGGATGAATTTCCGCGTGCCGGCACAACGCCAGAGACATTGGCGGGGTTAAAACCTGCGTTCAAACCAGATGGTACGGTTACGGCCGGAAATGCATCCGGGATCAATGATGGCGCTGCCGCTGTTTTATTGATGCGCCAAAGTATGGCAGAGCGCCGCGGCTTAACGCCCCTTGCCACCATTCGGTCATGGGCAACCGCTGGCGTGGATCCAAAGGTTATGGGAACGGGACCCATTCCCGCCAGCCGTAAAGCATTGGACAAGGCCGGATGGGATGTTTCGGATTTGGATTTGGTTGAATCAAACGAAGCCTTTGCGGCCCAGGCGTTGGCGGTGAACCGGTCCATGGGGTTTGACCCTGATAAAACAAACGTCAATGGCGGTGCTATTGCATTGGGTCATCCGATTGGGGCATCGGGTGCCCGGGTGCTGGTGACACTGGTGCATGAAATGATCCGCCGCGATGTGAAAAAAGGTTTGGCGACCTTGTGTATTGGCGGCGGCATGGGCATCGCGATGTGTATTGAACGGTGAGATGAATGAAGACAGCACTTATTCTTGTTGATCTCATTCATGAGATTGTTGATTCGAAGGGAAAGTTATCAGGGAAGGGTTATACTGACTTTGCGCTGCGTCATGAGACATTGCCGCGTATTAAAGATCTGTTGTTTCAAGCGAGAGAAAAAGATTTTTTGATCATACATGTTGGGCTTGGCTTTTCGGGGGATTATTGTGAACAACCAAAGAATTCCCCGTTATTTGGGGCAGCACAAAAGTATGGTGCGCTGCAGACTGGAACGTGGGCCTGTGATTTTATCGATCATGCAAACCCGCTTGACGGAGAAGTTGTTCTAACAAAACACCGTGTTAGTGCCTTTTTTGGAACACCTCTTGATATTATTTTACATAATAATAGTATAGAGTGTGTTGTGGTGGTGGGGTGTGCAACTGATATGGCTGTGCAGGCAACTGTACGTGATGCCCACGATCGGGATTATCAGGTAACGGTTATAGGAGATTGTTGTATTGCCGCGAATGATGAAGATCATGATCAAACGCTGCGAATGCTTTCCAAAGTTGCGCTGGTGGAAACATTGGAGCAACTTGCTTTATTTAAGTAGTATGGTGAGCTATGACAAAAGAATGTAGTGAATTTCTGGCGTTGGTTGCGAATACAGATTGGGCCCCAAGTATAGAGGCGATGTCCGGTATAGGTAATTTTTTTACAGGTATAGGAACAATAGGTCTTACATTGGCTGGATATAAGGCTTTTTCTGACTATAAAAAACAGAAAAGATTTGAACATAAATTCAAACTCGCGAAAAGGGCCATATATATATTCAATCATTTGCGGAACGATATTCAGCAGATTCGTTCTCCATTTAGTTTTGAGGGGGAATTAAATCGCTTAAAGGAGCTACCTGAAACTAATGAAATGATCAAAAAATCTAAAAAAAATACGGCTGCTGGGATTGCTTTATTGCGGATGGATGATCGCAGCGAAAGCCTAGCCGAAATGAACAGGTTCGAACCAGAATTCAGGGCCTTTTTTGGAGATTCGCAGGCGTTCGAAAACATCCGTAAGGCACACAACCAAGTCTTGGTCGCTGCAATGATGATGCTTCAAGGAAAAAGGGGAGATGATCATATTATTTGGTCTTATGGTGATGAAAAAGATGAGATTAAAAAACAAATAGACCAAGCTATTGAAGATATTGAAAAGCTCTGTATGCCCGTTTTAGCGGAACAGAGTAAGTGATGGGTTTTTGTATTATGTAAATTATCAAGAGAGGGAAAAACATGACAAAATTGGCAGTGGTAACGGGCGGGACGCGCGGTATTGGACTCGAGATTTCAAAGGCGTTGATCGCCGCAGGGTACACAGTCGTTGGGACCTATCACGGGAATGATGCCGCGGCCTCGTCTGCACACACCCAGCACAATGTGATCCCTGTTAAATTTGACGTGGGTGATTTTGACGCCTGTCAAAAGGCTGTGGCCGATGTTGAGGCTGCTCATGGCCCCATTCACATTCTGGTGAACAATGCGGGGATCACGCGGGATGGATTTTTGCATAAAATGACCTATGAACAGTGGGACGAGGTCATGAAGACCAATTTAGGATCTTGCTTTAACATGTGCCGTGCGGTGGTGTCTGGCATGCGTGATCGCCAATTTGGCCGCATTATCAATATATCGTCTATCAATGGACAAAAGGGGCAGCTGGGCCAGACCAACTATTCTGCGGCCAAGGCGGGGATGATTGGTTTTACAAAAGCACTCGCGCTTGAGAACGCATCAAAAGGTATTACGGTGAATGCAATTTGTCCTGGATATATTGAAACCGATATGACGGCTAGCATGAACCCAGATGTTTTAGGCAGTATTATCAAACAAATTCCGGTGGCCCGTATGGGAAAACCCAGCGAAATTGGTGCGATGGTTGCATTTTTATCGGGTGATCAAGCGGGCTTTATCACGGGTGCGACATTATCTGTTAATGGTGGTCAATATATGGCCTGATCCATTTGTTTCTGGTATAGTCACTTTCTCAAGTTAAAAGACGATAAAGGGGATGGCCATGAAACGTGCGCTGATGATTACGGGTTCTGTTCTGGGGTTGGGGATTGCGGGCCTTATTGCCGCG